>NZ_SJXI01000009.1:0-70057 GCF_004337455.1 Parafrankia sp. BMG5.11
GGCCAGGACGTCGGCGACGGTGCGGGGTAGCGTCATCGTCAGCTCCGGTCCGGGACGGCCAGGCCTCAGGCCAACCGCCGCCAGGTAGCGGCATCACAGGCGGGTTCATCGTCAACCCGTCACACCGCCCGGCCGGAGCCCACGATCACAGCCGGACCACAGCAACATGCTCGTCGGGCTGGGGCGAAGCCCCGTTAGTACTGCAACGGCACTTACGGCCAGTCGTGGCTGTGGCGTTTGTAGTGGCTTCGGCGGGCTTGCCACTGGCGGTGGCGGCGCCAGCGTGACCAGTCCCCGACGGTCTGTTCGTCGGGGTACAACGGGGCGAGCAGAGCGGCGTACAGGCGCTGGATCTCGGGCACGGTCAGCGGGATCAGCTCGTCGCCGCGGGGGGTGGCGCCCCCTTTTGAGCCAGCGCGCGCATCACCGCGAGCCAGGCCAGGGCCAGCATGGACAAGGTGATGCGGGCGTACCAGCCGCGCCAGGTACGGACCTGGTAGTCGTCCAGGCCGGTCTCGTTCTTGGCCCGCTGGAAGCATTCCTCCACCGGCCAACGCGCGCCGGCGACGCGGGCCAGGTCGGCCAGGCTGGCCCGGCGTGGGCCGTAGCAGATGTAGTAGGCGATCTCGCGGGGGTCACTGATCGAGCGGCGGGCCAGCAGCCAGTGTCCGCGGCCGGGGCGCCAGCCGATCCGGATCGCGATACGCGCCCAGTCGTAGAGCCGCGGGCCGTGCGCGCCGTCGCCACACGAAATCCGCCGCCACGCCCGGGCCGGCAGCGCGGCCACCACCTGGTCGGCGCGGCCGTAGCCGTAGCCCTGGGCGAGGACGTCGTCGTCGCAGCGGGTGGCCACCACATAGTGGATGTCGTGCTCTTCCAGCCACACCCGCAGGTACTTGACCTGCCCGTAGATCTCGTCGGCGGTGACCCAGGCACACGGCACCCCGGCGTCGAGCACCCGTTGCAGCATCGTGAGGGCGATGCGGGGCTTGGTGGTGAACTCCACGCCGTCGCCGATCCCCGCAGCCTGGCAGCGGGCACGATCGGAGGTCCACGACTCGGGCAGGTACAACTCGCGGTCGATGAGAGCGTGACCGGCCGCGGTGACATAGGCGGCGAACACCCCGACCTGGCAGTTGTCCTTCTTGCCCGCCGTGCCGGTGTACTGCCGCTGCACCCCCGCGGACTTTGTGCCCTTTTTGAGGAAACCGGTGTCGTCGATGACGAGTACCGCATCCGGATCACCGAGATGCTCGACGACGTAGTCGCGCACGTCATCACGCACCGCGTCGACATCCCAGTCGGCCGTCCGCAGCAGCCGTTGCATCCCGTCCGGCGCAACCTCCCTGGCATGCTCGGCAAGGGTCCAGCCGTTCTTACGCTCCAGCCCGGACAGCAGCCCGTCGAGATAGCGACGCATCCGCGCCCGCGGCTCAGCCCGAGCGAACCGGCCACCGACCCGGTCGCACACCCGATCGAGTTCCTCGCGCCACACCGCGACATCGACACCGTCCATGCCGGTTGCAACGCCCGGACGGGCAGTAGTCATGCCCATAAGTGCCGTTGCAGTACTAACCGCGCCCGACCGCCCAGCGAAGCCAGCTCCCGTCAAGGCTCCGACACGGAGAAAACGAGCCCATTCCGCCGGCGCCTCAGTCCGAGCATCAGAATGTAGTAGCCTGCCGCCGAACAGCAGGGTACTGCCACTGACGCCCACGCCGTCCCGGCGAGCGAACCACTATGGACCGCGACAAGCAGCAGGGCCCCCGCCAGCAGGCCCACCGGTACCTGGACGGCGATGATTCGATAGCCCGCCGACATGCTCATGAGCACGTGAATGAGCAGATAGTCGACCGTCTGCGGGACGATCCCGAGAACCAGAATCCGCGTCACGTCGCTGGCCGGGCTGAACTCCGCCCCGTAGAGAACGCCCACGAGGACAGGCGCGCAGACGGCCAACGGTATCGCCATCGCGGTTGCCAGGACCGCGCTTCGCATGATCGCCTGACGGACCAAGCTCGCCTGCTGTTCCTCCGCGGTGACCGAGCGGAGCTGGCTGAACATCACGAGCGACCTCGCCTGCGCGAGAGTCGCGCAGGCCGTCGCCAGAGATGCGGCCACGCCGTAGAAGGCGACCTGCTCATTTGACATGAAGGCCGCCACCAGAAGCAGATGGAGGCGGTAGGCGATCTGGGTGCCGACGACAGCGGAATAACATTTGCGGGCGGTCCTCGCGAACTCCCTCGTCGGTAGCATGCGGCGACGTGCGCGTAGCCCGGCAATGCCGCCGAGACCGCGGAAGAGGAAGACGAGCGCAGGTCCCACGCTGAGCAGTCCGAGCGCAAGCAGCCAGACACCCACGTCCGTAAGGCCGACCAGCACGAAGGCCAGGAAAGCCACCAGCGCCATCGCGCCGGGGGTGAGCCGGACCACCTGGAACTCAGTCGTCATGCGGCCCCGTCGCTGAGCGAGTCCCACCGCGGTGGAGGCTGCCACGGCTGCCGCGACCGCGCACGCGGCACCCACCACACCTGGCGGACCCAACCAGGGCTGGACGTCGAAGACCGCGAACAATGTAAACAGAACCAGGCCACACAATCCGGCCAGTGCCGTGTGCAGCAGCAGCGGCCCCAGCAGGAACTCGTCACTGCCGGTGTCGACGACCAGTGCCTGGGAAACCCCGAGACACAAGTACGCCCCGACCGACACGGCCCAGGTCTGGGTAGCCAGGAACTCGCCGCGGGCCTGCGGGCCGAGAGCACGGGCGGCCACCACGCTGACGGCGATTCCGAGGAGCATGCCGGCCAGGCTGCCACCCATCACCGCCGCAGTCTGCCGCCCGGAGAGGTCACGATGCCGCCGCCGGCCTGGCGTCGGGACGGGTTCGGCGGGCCTCGCCTGCGGCGGGGTCGTGCTGGTCAGCGAATCCGACGTCATCGCCGCACCAGACCGCCGGCCCGACGGCGGACCGCGCTCCGCGTCGCCTCGGCCTCGGCCGATCGACGCGGCCGGGGTATCAGGGCTTCGATCTCCGCTGCCATCCGGTAGGCCACGTTCTCGCCCAGACACGGAATCATACGCCGTGCCTCCTGACTGGCTCGGAACATGGCTTCGCCCAGTCCGCGGATGTCGCCGGTTCGGTAGCGCCAGCACGTGGCCGGGTCGAGCAGGTCATCCGCCGCGGCCACGCGATCGCTCGCGACGACGGGAAGGCCGTTAGCCACTGCCTCGTTGACGACCAGTCCCCAGCCCTCGCGATGCGAGGGAACAACGAGCACATCGGCGGCAAGATAGTAATGACCGAGATATTGATGATCGCAGGCTCCGACCAGGGTCATGGTGGCTTCGCCCAGCACCTGACGCTCGACCTCGGGCCGCTGCGGGCCGTCGCCCACGATCACCAGGTGGGACCGTCCGGGAGTCTTCGCGAGGTACTCCCTGAATCCGGCAACGACGTCCAGTGGCGCCTTCTCCGGAGAGAGGCGGCCTACGTACAGGAAGACGAACCCCGGCTCACCGAGTTCGGCCCGTAGCCTTCTCGCCTCATTTGGATCACCCAGCGGTGGCTCGGGCACCGTGTAGGGGATGAGGGTCCTGTTGTGGAATCCCAGTTGGTTCCAGTACCGTTCGTTAGCCGAACCGATGGCCCAGATCCTGGCGCATGTTCCGAACAACGCCCGCATGGCCCAACGCCTGGCGAGCCGACGCCCGGCACCGCTCTCCGCCGCGTCCAACGGATTGGCGTCCGCCCTGGTGACGATCGGCAGACCTCGGCATCTGGCGACTGTCAGGGCCACGAGCTGAGCGGGTCTGCGGTACCCGAACGAACAGACCATTTCGACCCGGGTGCTCACGAAAATGTTGGCCACCGCGATCAGCTGCGACCAGAACCCCGCGGGCAGCGTGACGTGGGGGTGGTTCAGATTTCCGTTCCCCCATCCTCGCCCACCGTCATCCCCTCGACAGTAGAGCACCTTGATCTGAACGTTCAGCAACCGGCGCGAGAGCTCGTCGAGCACCGGCGTCCGCTGCGGAGTGGGCCGCTCGATCAGGAATAGCGCGGTCGGCGGCCGACTCGACGGTTTCCTGGAGACACGCGCCGACCACAAGCCAGTAAAGAACCATGAGAACAGTCCCCCCGCTGAAGAGCCACGCCTCGAAGAAAGCATTTACGAGACCTCCCACGACTACCACACCGAAGACCGTGGTCCGCCGCACCCGCAGCGTCGGCCAGATGACCAGCGGCACAAGCAGAACCACCACGACAAGTCCACTCACACCCAGCGCTGCCACAATGGCGATATAGGAGCTGGCCCCGTCGAAAGCGACGGTTCCGGCTCCGAACCCAATTCCGGTCAGCGGCCGCGAACGTGCGGCATCGATTCCCGCCTGCCAGAACTCGCTTCGCGTATCCACGGTCACGAACATCGAGCTGCTCGCCGTCTCGCCGATCCCCTCCGACAGGAGACTGTTCACCAGCAGCCAGGCCAGCACGAGGCCGAAGAACCAGACCACCATCCGGACGCGCGGCTGCCGCAGCAAGAAGACCCCGTAGAGCAGGCCCGCGACCGTGGCCAGCGCGCTCGCTCTGGAAGCGGACTCGAATATCAACCAGAGAGCCCCGAGACCGACCACCGCCCCCGCGCGGCCGCGTTCCAGGCAGAATGGCAGAGTCAGGGCACACATAAGCCCCAGACTGTTCGGATTCGCGAAGATTCCGGCAGTGTCCCCTCCTGCCGGGAACAGCCCCGAAACTGCCACGAAGGTCGAGAGCAGGACCAGTATGGCGAGAAGGGGCCACAGGAGGTCGGATATTTCCCGGGGTGTGAACAGCCGGGATGCCGCCCGTACGATCAGCCAGGAGATCGCCACCCCGACCGCCGCCTCCGTTGTCGCGGCAGGGCTGGGCGACCAGAAAGCGGATATCATTGCCAGCAGGGCCAGGCCCCCGAGCAGCCGGTGGACACGAACAGCGGCCCGCGACGGCGTACATGCGGGACGCCAAGCCGCACGGGAAACCAGCAGGAACACGAACGGGATAGCGCCAAGTCTCGCTTCTGCGGGGAGAGCCAAGGCATCCGTCGACAGCACTGGCAGGGTGTAGCAGACGAGCACCAAACCGAGGGCCAGCCGCGTGTTGGATTCCGCGACCACCACGACAAGGCAGTAGGCAGCCGCTCCTACAGCGTAAAGCCCGAGCCCACGGTTGAAGACGGGCAGGCAGGCGAAGCCGACAGTGAGGATGGCCAGACAGGCGATCAACGCTCTCGGGCGGACGCGGTCCAACAACGGCATCCGGTCGAATACCTGCAGCGACATAACACCTCCGACCGCTAGCTGGAAGTCGCGAGAACACGGCATACGGGCCCCACGCGCGGACCCCGACGAATCCAGCCGCCTCGGCGGCCGGTCTCGCGGAGTATCACACCAGGACGGTTTCCTCCGCCGAGTCGTCAGGCATCCCTGCCGCCATATCGCGATCCGTGTCGCGAGGGGCATCGTCGACAACCGGACGGACATCGCCTTCGGACATATATATCGTGTGGTCGGGAACATTTACACGGACAACGGCGCCAGCGCCGATCACGCAACCCCGGCCTATAGTGGCCGGACCGATGATGAGGGAGCCCGCACCAATCCAGGTACCCGCACCGACCTCGATCCGTGTCCCACGACCCGCGCCTGCTCTGCGGGTGCGACCGCCGATCTCGTGTGTTCCCGCCAGAAACATCACGCCCGGCGCGATGTCCACCTGCTCGCCGATGCGGACCTCCGCGCCAGCGCCACCGTAGACGCGCACCTCGTGACCGACGAAGGCGTCGCGACCGATGTGGAGCGCGGGGAGGTAGAACCTGGCCGATGCCACACAGCGGGCGGTTCGGTCCACATCAAAGCCCGACCGCTGTAGCAGCATGGCCCGCCATCTGTATCCACGGGTCAGCGGAGGCAGACCGGCCAAGAACCGAGCGACCCGCGCGGGAACCGAGCGGCCGGAGGAGAGGACCAGCCCGGTCATGGGAACTGGCCACGGCGCAGAACGACGATGTCGTTGGGCCTCATGTACGACATCGGACCGGCCGACGCGAGTGCGAGCGGCCGGCGCAGCTCGATGCGCAATCCAACCGACGCCACGGCGGTGTCCCAGGGAACTCTGTCCCCGTACGGTCGTAGCCGGGTGTAGCTCCGTGGGGGCCTCGGGTGGAGGTCGGAGTCTCGCTCCGTTCCCACCATGATATGGCCCATCAGACGCTCTGTCCGGCGCGCAATGGACCGGGCGCGCGGCACTGTCAGCAGCAGCGCCCCGCCCGGCCGCAATAGGCGCGCCAGCCTGGCGACAGCGCCACCAGGATCTTCTAGATACTCCAGCACCGCGATCGCCAACACCAGATCGAATCGTCCGTCGGCGTTGACCGAGACCGCGTCCAGTGTCCCGGCGGCACGACGCACCACCCTAGGCGGGGTCAACGTCGCCCGACCCAGGACAGCCTCCATAGCCGCGTGGCCCGACACTCCGGCCCTGAGCATCTCCAGCGACGGATCGAGGTCAAGCACGAAAGAGGCCCGGTCCGAACACAGCAGGCTGAATATTCCCGGGCCTCCACCAAAATCAAATACCCACGGACAGTCGACCCCGGCCAGCAGCGATTCGACGACGTGTGCGACGACACGCAAGCGCTCCTGGAAGGAGGGATGGTCTGCATAGCGATCCACCCAGCTACTTGCGATCTGATCGAAGTACCGACCGGTCGTCGGTTGCCCCAGACCTCCGGACCCCAGCGAGGGGCCTTGCCTCCCGCCGGCCATGACACTTGTCCGGGCGCCGACCTGCCGCATTTTATCTCCTTTCGCGTCGTTCGCCCACCGGCCCGTACAGGCCCGTCCCTGGAGTGAAGTATGCATGCCGGAGGGTCACCGTCCCGGTCTTGCTTCGGCGTGCGTGTCCCGCCCTTCCGGCTCGACAAGAGGACATGACACAAAACTTCGCCCATCCGACTTGAAACCGGGAGATGACGGTTTGAGTACCTAAGGGGGTAACAAAGTTTACCGACACGCAGACATCAGATGCCGTCGCCCAGCTGGATCGTCATTACCATGCTTGACCGTGACCAGTTCTTCTAATGCCCGCCAGCCGGCCACGGAACCAGTTTCTACTGTTCCCGACACCTCGCCTGGCGTCATCGATGCGCAACTGTCCCACGAAGCCGGGGACGGCGATCGGCGAAAAGTGCTACTTATCGCCGCGTCCATCGGCCAAGGCGGCGGAATCGAGCGCTACCTTGCCCAGGTAGAGGAAGCCCTCCGGATGGCTGGTGTCGAGGTCCACCGACTTAACCTGGTGGACGTCGACGGGAAGCTCACCTGGCCAGACCGTCTGCGGTTCGTGGTACGGACTTTGGTGACGGCTCGTCGTCTCGGTCGGCTGGACGCCATCGTAACCGGCCTTCACACCTTGGTACCCGTCGGCGCCGCCGCAGCGACACTGACCGGCACCAGGCATGCACCGGTGCTGTATTATCTGCAGGATGTCTGGATGATGCGCCCTTTCAAGACCGCCGTGCTCAGACACCATCCATCACTTTTCCCGGTGACTATCAGTAATTACACGGCAGGTGCTCTCTCGATGATCGATAGGGCTCCGATAATAGCTCCCAGCATCGCCCCTTCCTGGCGTTCGAGGCTGTTGGCGGAGGGAGCTCGACGAAGCGAACCCGCAGAGGTCCCGACCATTCTCAGCGTCTTCCGTCTGCCCGACTGGAAAGGCAAGGGGCTGCGGACCCTACTGGCCGGAGTTGCCGGGGCCCGTGAGGTGGTGGGGCCCGTTCACCTCGTCGTCGCGGGCCAGGGCCCGGCGCCTACCGTGGTACGCGAGCTGATCGCCTCCCACCAGGACGTCGAGCTGCACGAAACACCTCCGGACGACGTACTGACCCGTATGTACGGCACCGCGGACCTGTTCGCGTTGTGCACACGAACCGATCCACCCCACGACGGCGAGGGGTACGGAATGGTGCTACTCGAGGCACAGCTCGCCGGGTGCGCGGTCGTCGGCCCGGCATCTGGTGGGTGCCGGGAGGCGTACCGCGAGGGAATCACCGGTCTCACCCCGCGGGACGAATCGGCTGCGGCGCTCACCCACACCCTGATCGATCTGTTGAGCGACCGGCACCGACTCGCCGAGATGGGACGGGCGGCGACCCGGAACGCGGAAGCGGTGACCCGTCCGGAGGACTTCATCGCGAACGTCGTGAACATACTCGTTGGCGGGCCAGGGCCAGCGCGACCGCACAAGATCCCGAAGCAGACGAGAAGGACGGCTCCCGCGACGGTGAGCCGACAATCACCCTGAACGACCCTGCCGCCAAAAGGCCAAGGCCGTGCAGTTAGGGCGTCGAGGCTGGTGTCAAGGGGTGGCTCCGATCCTGGGGCTGCCGGATGCGGAAAGCGGAGCTCCCGGTAGAACGACTTGTCCGCCAAGACGAGTCGTTGCCGGTAGGAGCTCCGCTGTCCACATCAACATCTTGACAGGACCGATCATGGTGTCCGTCAATCGACGGACACCAGCGGCAGCCCCGAGATCAGCGGCCATTGTTCCGTCCAGCCACCCGGGTGAACGTATTGGTGGGCACAGTTCTCCGCGAAATCGATCCGCACCAGCCCCGTGACGTCCAGGTCCACGTGGACGGGGTCCACAAAAAATGCGTTCACACCATTGCTCTCCACGGTGACGAACTCGTATCCGAGCCGGGCGAAGAAAAGTTGCCAGCCTCCGAGCGATACACCGTAGTAGAGACCCGACCTCCGGTCGCCGTAACCGAATGAGTTCTGGTAGGGGACCGTGAGCGCAGCTTTTGGCCCGTAGGCAGAATTGTATTCCACACAGACCACGCGGGGACGGAAGTCAGCGGCGAACAGAGCCTGCGCCACATGGAAGTCCATCCCGTCAATGTCCAGTGAGAAGAAATCCGGGGTGCGGGTTCGACACCGGTCCAGAATAATCCCTATCTTCGCCGGCTCCACAAACGCGTGCAGATAATGGACACCGTGGTTCATCGCCCACAGCACTCTCTTTGCGTGCCGCGACTTCAACGGGTCACCCTCCACCATCACTCCGCTGTACTTCTTAACAAAGGCCAGGTAGGCGGTGTTGTTCTCCAGCCCGTCGGCCGCCCCGATCTCGACGAAGTACCGGGTCTGTACCTTCAGCCGGGAAAGTAGTTCTTCGATGATTCCGTCCTCGCCGTTCTGACTGAAGGCGGAGAACTCCCAGGATGCCGTGTTCCCCGGTTGGAACCTGCGGGTGGCCGCGTTCAGCGCACCCCGCGCACAACCCATCGACATCCGGTTCACATGCAGGAAATTCGAATTGACAAAGTTGGCCGGCGCCAGCAGCATCCTCTTGGTAGCGGTTCTCATAATGCGCACCCTACCTCCGCTCCAGAGGAAACCCACAAGATCTGGTGTTCCGGCGTGTCCACACATCGATATGGTCGGCAAACCGTCGTTGACCCATCTCGAAACGAAGGTCCGATAGTCGAGGTTTCGTCGATTCGAACCGATCGCAGCTGCCACCAACCAGCCAGGCGCTAACGATTGACGAATCAACCGATATCCTCAGGACGCGGACATCCTCCGGCTCCCCGTCATGAATCAGCGGGTGTGGAATGTCCTCCTGGTGGATACGGCAACCTCTGCTACTCCCCATGGTGGAACGCCCGACTGTTACGCGCGTCGACGGGCTGAATGCAATCCTGTGTACACAAGCACCCGGCACGGACTGAGGACGGGCCGCAGGATGGTGAGACGCACGGGAGGCGCAATACGCCGGTCGGTGCTCATGGTCTGCACCGGCAACATCTGCCGCTCACCGATGGCGGAACGATTCACCATGACCCGTTTGGCCCGACTCGCTATGGAGGCGGGCGCGCCGGAGTCGACGGCGAGAGGCGGACCTGGTGCTCTGCGCGACGCGGGCACATCGGGCCGAGGTCGTGGGGCTTGCCCCGCGCGCCGTCCGCCGGACATTCACCCTGCGTGAGTTCGCGCGTCTGACAGATGCGGTCGAATCGGAACGCATCGATACGACTGCCGGTAAGCTCGCCGCCCTGCATGAACATGGACATTTCCGCGCGGCGGGGACGGCGCTCGTGGCGGCCGGGACAGCCGCCCGTGGCGTGGTTCCCCGGTCACCGCGGCGGACGACGATCTTGTGGATCCACTGGGCGGCGACCTCGATGCCTTCCGCGCGTGCGCGGATGCTATCGAGGCCGCCCTCGACCCACCGACCCGTCTGCTCGCTGTCCTCCTGAGCACCGCGGCCCCCCGCTAAATGCCGGGCCGGCCTGGCATGCCTATCCCGTCAGGCGCCGCCCATCATGCGCAGGCTGGCCGGACGGCCGCCGGCTTCCCGCTTCAACGTGCTGCGACATGCGAAATCCCATCGACCGTAGGCCCGGGCGACTGGACGGCACGGCGAGCGAGGGTTTGCCGGCTACGAGCGGCTCCGCGACGCCGGACGCCGAACCAGAGGCCGTCATCGACGCCGCCACGACTCGGTTTGTGGGTCCGGACTGCGCGTTCCTGAGTGACGCGGGGCCGGCCACGCGTGCGGAGCCGTTCGGCAGCGCGGATGGTCCAGCGGTCGACGGCGGGACAGACGTAGTCATCGAGGCGGTCGCGACCGGCGCGGCGGACGCCGCTCCCACCGCGGACGCTGAGGCCTGGGCGTTCGGGGCGGTAGCCGCCGAGTGCGCACGAGCGCCACGCGAGGCAACGGTGACCCTGATCGGACCCGTCTGGGCAGGCTCGACCCCTGAGGGCAGCCAGCGGAGCCGGTCCCCCCATTCCCGCAGCCAGCTCAGCACCCGCTCCCCGACCAGCGGGCGGGAGACGAAGTATCCCTGGACCTCATCGCACTGCCAGGCCGCAAGCGACGCCCACGAACGCGACGCCTCGACCCCCTCGGCGACGATCCGCAGCCGGAGCGCGAGCGCGACCGTGGACCGGACGATCTCCGCCGCCGAGGAGTCTCGATCGATGTCACGTAGGAACCGCTGGTCGAGCTTCACCTCGTCCGCGGGAAGCTCCCGCAGGTAGGCGAGTGAGCACAGGCCGGTGCCGTAGTCGTCGAGGCTGACCCGCACGCCGTGGTCACGCAGGCCGGAAAGGGTCCGATGCGCCTGCTCCAGGACCGTGATGAGCCCGTTTTCGGTGACCTCGACGACAAGGGCCGACGCGGGCAGACCGTGGCGCTCCAGCGCACCACGCACCAGGTCCACGAATCCGCGGTCGACGATGACCGAGGCGGGTACGTTCACCGACACGGCCAGCGCGGCGCCGGCGGCGTGCCAGTGGGCGCAGTCGGCGAGGGCGAGGTCGAGGACCCGCTGGGTCAGGCGCCCCATCAGGCCGGCGCGTTCCATCTCGGGCAGGAACATGTTCGGCGGACGGAGCCCGCCGGTGGGATGGCGCCATCGCACCAGCGCCTCGACACCCCTGATCCGGCCGCTGCGCATTTCGGCCTTGGGCTGGTAGCGGAGTTCGATCTGGCCGCCGTCCAGCGCCTCCCGCAGGTCGGCCCGCAGCCCCAGCTGGGCACGGTCGCCGAGCTGGCACGCAGGGTCGTAGACCCGCTGGCCGGTGTGGGATCCCTTGGCCGCGTACATCGCCTCCTCCGCCCGCCGCATGAGCTCCAGGATGCCGCGCCCGTGTTCGGGAGCATGGGCGATGCCGACACTGACGTCGGCCTGGACGCGCAGGTCGTTCAGGCGGACAGGGATTCTCAGCGCCTCCCGGATCCGCCGGGCGACCGCCTCGGCGCCAGCGAGGTCGACGTCCCGCAGCAGTACCGCGAACTCGTCGCCGTCGACCCGCGCGAGCAGGTCGGCGGGATGCAGCACGGAACGCAGCCGCGCGCTGACGGTGACCAGCATGCGGTCACCGTAACGCGCCGCCCAGCCGGCCGAGATCACCCGACCGCTCGACACGGTTCACCTGGCGAGCGCGGTCGAGCCCTTCGGCGTCACCGGGCCGGTCGGCTCGCTCACCGGCCCTGCGCCGGTCATCTGGGGGCGGTGGCCCCCAGGAGGGCGGCGAGTAGCCGGTCCAGCGGCTCGAGAGCGGCCTCGATGGCATCCGCACATGCGCGGAAGTCATCGGAGCCGCCGCCGAGAGGATCCCCGAGGTCGTCGTCATCTGGAGCATCCGGGGGCGCCACGCCACGCGCGCCCGCGCCTGCCGCCCCGAGCGCCATCCCGGCGGCGCGCAGCCGTCCGCTGGGATGGCTGCCGGCGACCTCACCGGCGAGCTCGTCGATGTGCGACGGCGCCACCGCCTCCGCCAGGCGCGCGAACTCCCGCAGGGTGAAAGTCCGCCGGACGGCACGCGGTACGAGCTCGACGATCTGGGCCCGATGCGCCCGCGTCGCGCAGAGCACGATGTCGGCCTCCGCCACCATCACGGGCGTGACCTGACGCGAGCAGAATCCGATGTCGTCCGCGCCGCGTTCGCGCAGCACCGCCGCGGCCGTCGGCTCCATGGGCGTGCCGGGGAACGCCTGCACACCCGCACTACTGACCCGGGCCGAAGCCTCCGGTGGACCAGGCAGGCCCGCCGCCGTCGTGAGGCGACGCAGGCGAGCCGCCGCCAGGCGCTCGGCCATGGGCGAACGGCAGAGGTTGCCGGTGCAGACCATCAGCACCGACCAGTCGGCACGCTCCCCGATGTTCTCCGAGCGCCTGGCCATTGCGCTACCCGCCCATCCTCGCCACGCCGACAAGACCAACTACCTACAGTGCCCGAACGGATACTAGCCAAGCGGGATCGGTCCGCTGCGCGCACCACCGGCGAAACGTACGACCAGATGTCGAGGGCCGGAAACGATCGCCTCGGTTAACCCGCCATGCGTCCGTCCTGAACGCGCAGGCTCCCCCGCTCGCCACGCGACGGCGGCGGCCGGAGACCTGCCTGCCACGACGGGCCGGTAGCGGCCGGCACTGCCACCGGTCGCGCCGACGTTACGGGCTGCGCGGCGCCCAGCGCCGCCCGCGCTCCGCGCCGGGGCGTTGATCGCCTCCCGCCCGCCGCGGCGGCGCCGTTCCCGATCGGCGCAACGGCTCCCGATCCGGCTGTTGATCCTGATCCTGCTGCCAGCGTGGCGCGCCCGCGGGCGACGGATCCCTGGGTGACGGACCCGACCTTGATCGGGCCCGTCGCGGGAGCCTCCCCCAGGGATGGCAGCCGCCGGAACCGGTCGCCCCACTCTCGCAGCCAGCTCAGCACCCGCTCGCCGACCAGCGGCCGCGAGATGAAGTACCCCTGGACCTCGTCGCACTGCCAGGCCGCGAGATAGTTCCAGGACTGCGACGTCTCGACCCCCTCGGCGACGATGCGCAGCTGCAGCGCGTGCGCGAGCGAGACCGTGGAGCGCACGATCGCGGCAGCGGACGTGTCCCGGTCGATGTCGCGCAGGAACCGCTGGTCGAGCTTCACCTCGTCGGCGGGCAGCTCCCGGAGGTACGCGAGGGAGCAGAGACCGGTGCCGTAGTCGTCGAGGCTGACCCGCACGCCGTGGTCACGCAGGCCGGCGAGGGTTCGCTGCGCCTTCTCCAGCACCGTGATCAGCCCGTCCTCCGTAACCTCGACGACGAGCGCCGTCGCGGGCAGGCCGTGGCGTTCCAGCGACCCGCGGACCAGGCCGACGAAACCGGGATCGACGATGACCGAGGCCGGCACGTTCACCGAGACCGCCAGCTCGGCGCCGGCGCGGTGCCAGCGGGCACAGTCCGCCAGCGCGATGTCCAGCACCCGCTGGGTCAGCCGGCCCATCAGGCCGGCGCGTTCCATCTCGGGCAGGAACATGTCCGGCGGGCGCAGCCCGTCGGACGGATGACGCCAGCGCACCAGCGCCTCGACGCCACTGATCCGGCCGCTGCGCATATCGGCCTTGGGCTGGTACCGCAGCTCGATCTGGCCGTCGTCCAACGCCTCCCGCAGGTCGGCCCGCAGCCCGAGGCGGGCGCGGTTGCCAAGCTGGCAGTCGGGGCCGTAGACACGCTGGCCGTTGTGGGAGCGCTTGGCCGCGTACATCGCCGCCTCCGCCCGCCCCATGAGCTCCAGCACGCCCCGGCCGTGCTCGGGCGCGTGCGCGATGCCGATGCTGACATCGGCCGGGACCCGCAGGTCGTCCAGTTCGACGGGCAGCCGGAGCGCGTCGCGGATACGCCGGACGGCCGCCTCCGCGCCGGGGAGGTCAGTCCCGGGCAGCAACAGCGCGAACTCGTCGCCGTCGACCCGCGCGAGCAGGTCGGTCGGGCGGATCACCGAGGACAGCCGAGCACTGACGCTCGCGAGCATCCGGTCTCCGTGCTCGTGACCGAGAGCCCCGTTGATGTCCCGCAGGCGGTCGAGATCGATCAGGATGAGCGCCGCGGACAACCGGCCGCCGGCCCGATGGCCACCGCCGAGCCACCGGGAGGCGGTCCGCATGAAGTAGCGGCGGCCCGGCAGGCCGGTGAGGCCGTCCGTGTCGTTGCGGTGGCGTCGGCCGAGCGCGACAGCCCGCCCGCCGAGCCCGAACGCGGGCAGCCACGCCACCGCGGCCGCCGCCAGCGACATCGTCACCGCGGCGGTCGGAACCAGCGTCCGGCTGGCGAGGTACCAGACGACGATCATTGTGAGGACGGTGACGGCACCGCGGCCCGGCCCCACCCACGGGCCTGCCGGGGCTGTCCCCTCCCGTGAGTCCGGGATTGCACCGGAAGTGCGGCGGGGCTTTTCCTCAGTGCCGGCCGGTTTGTCGATTCCACCGCCACGGGGCACCGCCGCCGCCGGGGCGGATGCCCGCCAGGGCGACATGGCGCGCGGCGCGGTGAGGCGCCGGAGCCGGCCCGCACGCACCGACGTCGTCACGGGCCCTCACCCGCCGGACCAACCAGAGAACTGACTTGCCTAACCATACGATTTGCCCCCGAAGTCGAACCTGTTCCGCCCGGAACGAAGCTCCCCTTCGCTTTGGCCGCTGCCCGATCGATGGGCGGCAGCCGGTGCATGGTTCGTTCGTCCCGCGGTGTGCGAGCGTAACCCACACGAGTCGGCAGATTATCCGACGCCCGGCATTTCCGGACCCTGCGGAACCGGACGCGGCCGCACGCTTCTCCTTGGGAGGAACACCTCGCCGGCAGAATTCCGGACTAGCGGCCGTCGTTCGGCGGCACAACGCCACGACATTGGCGTTCGTGGTCTGCATGTGGCCTGCCCAGGGCAAAGGGGCGCCGGGGTAGCGGACCACCCCAATGCCACAGGGAGCAACGGCGCCGCACCTTCCGCGGCTAGTCGCCGACCGTTACTCTCGTAGCAGGCAGATGTGGCTCGACTGCCGGAAAAACGACGAACAGCAGGAACGCGACGGTCAGGAGCAGCAGGAGCCCGGCGAGCGGGATCCGGACCCTCCCGGGCCCTGGCAGGTGTCGGTAGATCCAGCCGTACATTCTCGTTCCCCTACTCGTCCGCGAGCGCCGGAGGTGGTCCGTCGGCCCTGTCAGTCGTCTGGTCGAGCTCGGCGAAGACGATGAGTCTGCTCCGTGCCGAGAATCGCGGATGACAGGTCGTCAGCGTCATAATTGCGCTGGTGGGCGCAATACCGGGGTGTTCCGGAACTGGATAGGTCACGTCCAGCCGATGTGGGTCGACGACCTCCGACCGGGTCACCCGATAGGTGAAATACCGATCAGCGACCTCCACCACGATCGGATCGCCCACCCGCAGCTCGTCCACCCGGCCGAACGGCTTTCCGTACGTCGTACGGTGGCCGGACACGACGAAGTTCCCCACCTCGCCGGGCATCGCCGTCCCGGGGAAATGCCCTGGTCCGCGGCGCAGCGCGTCCGCTGACACGCCTTCGACGATGACCGGCGCGTAGTCCGCGCCGAAGCGCGGCACCCGTAGCACCGCGAGCCCCTCACCGAGGTCGACGGGCGGCACGGCCCGCGGCGGGCCGGTCTCACCGGTGGGCGCGGGGGGCGGGGGCCTGTGCGCCCAGGCGGTGGTCAGGTCCCGGCGGAGGTCACTCTGCGTCCGGGCCGCCAGGATGTCGGTGATCCAGAGCTGGTAGACGAGAAAGAGCACCACGACCACACCCGCCGTGATCATGATCTCGCCGAGGCCACGGGTGACCCGTCCGCCGACCGGACGAGCCGCCAGCGCCGCCGACGAGTACGGCCGCCCGGCCTGGTCCGGCCGTCGTCCGCGGCGTGCCCTGGCGGGCAGCCGGCCGCCGGGGTCGTGGTGCGGGTCCACAGCCTGCCGGGCCCGCGGCACGACCGATGGGCCAGCGGGCCGCCGCGTCGGCCGGGCGTCCGCCGGCCGGTCCACGGCGACGTCGGTCGGCAGGTCTGTCGGCGGGTCGACCGGCGGCGGAACCGTCGGCGGGTCAGCGGGCGGCAGTTCGGTCGGTGGGTCCGGCAGTGGTAGGAGCGTGAGCGGATCAGGCGCCGGCAGGACGACTCCCTTGCCCTCTTCGTGTCCCGCGGCCGTCGACCCACCACCCATGCCATCACTCTAAGGCATCAGACCATCACTCTTTGCAATTGAGTAGCGAGGGTCGAAGCCGAACGGCAGCTCCAGCCGATGGGCGGCCAGCAGTGCCTCGTCGGCGAGCAGGTCCACCGTCGCGCCATCGACGGCGATCACCCCCCCGTCGAGGATCACCGACCGGGGGCACAGCTGCAGCGCGTAGGGAAGATCGTGGGTGACCATGAGGAGGGTGAGGTCGAGGCCGGTGAGGACCTCGGCGAGCTCCCGCCGGCCGGCCGGGTCGAGGTTGGCCGACGGCTCGTCCAGGACGAGCACGTCGGGTCGCATGGCGAGCACCGTCGCCACTGCCGCGCGGCGCCGTTCCCCCAGGCTGAGATGGTGGGGAGCCCGGTCCGCGAACTCGTCGAGGCCGACGGCGGCAAGCGCCTCGCGGACCCGCTCGGCGAGGTCCGCCCCGCGCACGCCGAGGTTCGCCGGGCCGAAGGCGACGTCCTGCCCGACGGTGGGCATGAAGAGCTGGTCGTCGGGATCCTGGAACACCAGGCCCACCCGGCGGCGGACGTCCCGCATGTTCGGGGCCGTGACGGGGACGCCGTCGACCCGGACCGAGCCGGCCCCGGGGGTCAGGATGCCGTTGAGATGGAGCATCAGCGTCGTCTTGCCCGCACCGTTCGGTCCCAGGACGGCCACCCGCTCGCCGCGCGCGATCGCGAGGTCGACCCCGAAGAGCACCTGGCGGCCGTCCGGGTAGGCGAAGGCCAGCCCCTCCACCTCGATCATGCCGGCGCGCCCAGGTCGAGGCGCCGGCCCAGTACGGCGATGGCCGCACCAAGGATGACCAGGCACAGCGCCGCGCCCCACTGCGCCCGCCGCGGCGCCGGGCCGGGCAACGCACCGGGCAGCGCGCCGGTGTAACCACGGGCCAGCATCGCCAGGTGCACCCGCTCGCCCCGCTCGTAGGAGCGGATGAACAGCGTGCCCAGTGACGCCGCCAACGCCCGGGTGGCGAGCAGCGACCGGGGCTCGTGCGCGCGTGAGCGGCGCGCGATGCTCATCCGGCCCATCTGGTCGATGACGATACCGGCATACCGGATCATGAAGGAGGCCACGGCGACGATCACCGGAGGCATCCGCAGCCGCTCCAGACCGACGAGCAGCTCCCGCGCCGGGGTGGTCGCGGCGAGCACGATGACCGTCATCAGCCCCAGGGTAGCCCGCGCGACCAGCCCGAACGCCTGTTCCAGGCCGGGCCTGGAGAGTGCCACGCCGAGCACCTCCGTCCGCTCCCCCGGCACGACGAACGGCAGGGCAACCGCGAACGCGACGAAGGGCAGCTCGACCGCGAGCCTGCGCAGGACGAGCCCGGGCGGAAGGCGTGCGAGCGCGCACAGCCCGCTGACGACGGCCAGATGTGCCCCGAACGCCCAGCCCGCGGTGATGGGCGTGAGCACGACGCACACGACGTACCCGAACGTGGCCGCGATCTTGCACTGGGCGGGCAGGCGGTGCAGAACACTCCCGCCCGGATGGTAGGGATCAAGGACATGGGCGCCACCCATGACGTGACCGTTCCCGGCCGGCGAGGTCAGGCGGCGGGTGCCGCGCCGGCACCCGCCGCATCCGTCCCCACATCGCCGGGACCACCAGGACCCGGATCATCCGGCCCGCGGTCACCGGTCGGAGCCGACGCGCGGCCGGGTCCGCGGGACCGCAGCCGGACCGCCCCGAAGACGAGCAGGCCACCGACGACGAAGGCGATCGACACTCCGATGACGCCCGCGACGCCGCCGGCGAGGCGCTCGTTGCCGATGCCGGAGACGGCGTAGTCGGCGAGCGGCCAGTTCGCGAAGGCGTGGTCGTCGGCCTGGCCGAGGAAACCCTTCTCCTCGGCGACCTTCTCCAGGCCGTCCGGGTGCGAGCTCGCGTAGCCGGACACGAATCCGGCGAGCACGAACGCCACGAACAGCCCCGCGACAACGAAACGCGTGTTGCCGCGACGTGCCCCGCCGGCGGTCATGCCTCGCTCCCCGAAGCCGCCCGGCGGCCGGTCACCGATGTCGCGGTGGGCTCGAGGCCGCCGGCGGCGGCACCGGTGCCGCCGCCGTGGGCGGTGGGCATGGCCGCGGCCGCGGCCGGCGGGCGGATCTCCAGCCGCCGGGCGTCGAGGAGACCCCGAGCGCCGTACACGAGGTCGGGCCGGGTGCTCATGACCAGGCTCACCGTCGCCGCCGTGATGACAGCCTCCCCTATTCCGATCAACACGTGCACTCCCAGCATCGCGCCGACGACGCCGCCGAGCGGCAGGTCCACCGTCCCACCGAGGGCGAACTCGATCACGAACGCCCCGGCGGCCAGCGGCACGGTGATCAGCGCGGCCACGGCCGAGGCGGCGGCGACCGACGGCGCGCGGGCCGGCAGGAGCCGCAGAACCAGCGCGAACAGGGCGTACCCGCCGAGCGCGCCGACCAGGGCCATGTTCGTGATGTTGAGGCCGAGCGCTGTCAGCCCGCCGTCCGCGAACAGCGACTGGACCCCGAGCACCACGGCGATGGCGATCGCCCCCAGCCAGGGCCCGACCAGTACCGCCGCCAGCACACCGCCGAGCAGGTGGCCGCTGGTGCCCATGGCCACCGGGAAGTTGAGCATCTGGGCCGCGAAGACGAAGGCGGCGCACAGCCCGGCGAGCGGGACCACCTGGTCCGAGGCCTCATCGCCCGCGCGTTTCACCGCGTACCCGACGCCCGCGACGGCGACCGCCCCGAACGCGGCCGACGTCGGTGCGTCCACGAATCCGTCCGGGATATGCATGATCTCTCCTCGACCGCGGTGCCCGGACCAGGCGGCGACACCCGACCGGCCCTCGGTCGCTAAGAATACGCAGCTGCGAATAGTTTGCAGTACCAAACGCCTGACTCCGCCAAGTCCGGGCGACCAGCTGGTGCGCCACGCGCCCACACCATCACCCGCCACCCAGCACTTTCAGTAATCTCTTCGCTACTCTTAGCCCGAAGGTGTGGGGCTGCCGCCCGGGCGCCACCGGAGTCGGCACCCCGCGCCCGGGCCAGCACGCACCACGGCCCATCCACACCAGCCCGCGCAGGTCCGCACGAGGTGAGTCCATGAAGACCGTCGCGGTGATAGTCCACTGGGGAGCGCCCGATCCGACGACCGGGCTCGCGACCCGACTGGACGCCTCCGCCCAGATCGACCAGGTCGTCGTCGTCGCGAACGACCAGTCCCCGCGGCCGGCCCAGCTCCCGCCGGGGGTCAGCTGGCTCCTCCCCCCACGCGATCTCGGGGTCGGGGGCGGCTTCCGGCACGCGGCGGACGCCTTCCCCGCCGCGTCGGCCTACCTGCTGGTCACCAACGACGTGGCGATCGCCGAGGACACCATCGCGACCTGCCTCGACCTGCTGACCGGCACCAACATCGGCGTCGTCGCGCCGACCCTCGTCGTGGCCGACGGCGTGCGGGCGGCCGCGGCCCGGCTCACCAGGTTCCTCGTCGCGTCAAAGGTGCTGGGACGGGCCCCGGCCAGCCGCCCGAGCGAGGCCGACTGGGTCTCCGGCGCGGCGATGTTCATCAAGGCCGAGTGCCACCGGCGGGTCCCGATGGACGGCCGCTTCTTCCTCGGCTTCGAGGACATCGACTTCTGTCATCGGGCCCGCAGCGCCGGCTGGAGCGTGGTGGTCAGCCCCGCGCGCGCCTGGCGTGCCAGCGGTGGCCTCACCTCGCCGGCCCACCACGACTACTACTGCTACTACGAGGTGCGGAACCGGCTGTGGTTCACCCGCGTCCGCCGCTGGCACGGGCGCACAGCTCTCGTGACGGCGTGGACGATTCTGGTGACGCTGCCCCGTGCCACCGTCCTGGGCCTGTTCCGCGGCGGCGCGCCGCGCGCGGGCTCGACCCTCGTCCTGCACGGGCTGGTGGACGGGCTCGGTGCGCTCCCGCCGAGCGGTGATCCCAGCCCGGACGAGCCACGTGTCACCCGCTGGACGGCCCCGGGCTGACCCGGCCGGGCGGGGCGGCCGGCACCGGCCGGGCCGACTTCTCGGTGTGCCGCCGGCTCCGCTGCTCGACGACAGGTACCGGCCCGCCCGTCGGGACGGTGAGGAACACCGCCTGCCAGGCGAAGAGGTTCGGCCGGTTCGCCAGGGCCCAGCGGTCGGCGCGCGCGACCAGCTCTCGCGGGAGCAGCCGCCGGCTGTGCCACCAGGGCAGGCCGCCACTGGCGTCGGAGGCGAGGATGGCCAGGCCGTTCGTCTCCAGCAGCCGGCGGGCGGTCTCGACGGTGAAGAACCGGACGTGGGTGGAGTCCATCACGCCGGTCTCGGTGTACTCGAACCGGCCGAGGAGATGCAGGGCCCGCTGCCGGAAGTGCGCGACGTTCGGCAGGGCGATCGCGATGCGCCCCCCGGGCGCGAGGACCCGGCACGCCTCCGCGATCAGCGCGGCGGGATCGACCAGGTGCTCCAGGATGTGCGACAGCAGGACCAGGTCGAACGACCCGTCGGCCGCGAACGGCAGCCCGGCGGACAGGTCGGCGAGCTCGGTGGCGACGCACTCCGCGGTGGCCGCCACCAGCTCCGCCGGATCGAGCGTCACCCCGGTGACCTGCCAGCCCTGCTGCCGCAGCAGTCGCGCGTTGTCACCGGCGCCACAGCCACAGTCGAGGACCCGGCCGGGTGGGATGTCGAGCAGGTCGAGCAGGGCCCGATTCCCCGGATTGCGGTATTGGAGGTCCATGGGCATCGACGGCTCCCTGTGGTTCACGCTCGGAAATACGCCAGTCAACTACACCAAGAGATTGTCTCACTACAAACAGTAGCAGTAGTAGTCGGTGACATCGCGCAAGGCACCGCCCGCCACACGGAGCCACACCGGGCCGGGCGTAACGCGATAACTACCAGGAGACTCATTAGTATCACTCTCCGTGTCACACTTTCGCAGATCACCCCGTCCGCCGGCCCAGGGTGCGGGCGGCCCGCGAGTGCTCCTGCTCAGCCCGTCACCGGACCGCCAGGACCCGGACGCGGCGCGCGACCTCGCGGTGATCGCGGCGCGGCTGCGCGCCGGCGGTGCCGAGCTCCTGCGGATCGAGCCATCCGAGACGCCCGCCCTCACCGGCGCCCAGCCCACCACCGCCGCCGCCGACCAACCCGTCGCCGCCCGGCTCACCGGCGCCAGGCTCACCGACTTCGGCCGCTCGCTGTGGCACACCGCCCTCGGCACGAGGGCACTCGGCGTGCTTGACTGCGTCGTCGTCGGGCGGGCCGATCTCATCCCGGTGGGCATGCTGGCGGCACACCTCACCGGCGCACGGCGGGTCCCCGTCCTGTTCCACGGCACGGACATGTGGACGATGCGACCCCACCTGCGCTGGCTGCTTCGCCGCGACCCCCTGCTCTACCCGGTGACGACGAGCTCGTTCGGCGCCGGCGCGCTCTGCGCGGTCAGCGTGGGGGCGGTCCTCGCCCCTGGCCTCGAACAGCGGTGGCGGGACACGCTGCTCGCCGAGGCCGGCCGGCGGCGCCCGCTGCCGCCGGTGCCCACCGTGCTCAGCGTGTTCCGCCTGGACGAATGGGAGGCCAAGGGCCTGCCCGCCCTCGTCGAGGCCGTGGCCGAGGCCCGCCGCGTTCTGGGCGCGGTGCGCCTGGTGGTCGCCGGGCCGGGGCCCGCGCCCGGCGCCCTGCACGAGCTCGTCGCCGCCAGCGAGCACACCGAGCTGCATGAGAACCCCGGCGACGAGGCGCTGGCACGGCTCTACGCGACGGCGGACCTGTTCGCCCTGTGCACCCGGACCAGGACGTCACCGCCGGTGAGCGGCGAGGCGTACGGCCTCGCCCTGCTCGAGGCCCAGCTCGCCGGGTGCGCGGTGATCGGCCCGGCGCGGGGCGGCGCCCGCGACGCCTACCGCAACGGCGACACCGGGTGGACGCCGTCCGACGAGTCCCCGCAGGCGCTCGCGCGCGTCCTGCTGGATCTGCTGGCCGATCGGGCCCGGCTGGCCCGCGCCGGCCGCCAGGCCGCGGAGTGGGCGGGCGCCTGCACCGACCCGCGGGCCCACACCCGCGCCGTGTTCAACACCCTGCTGGGCTGCGAGCCCGTCGTGCCGGCCCCCGCCGAGAACGTGCTTGCGGCGAGCCAGCCGCCCCGGACGACCGGAACCCCGGCCGTGCGGTAGCGGAACGCGGACACCGCAAGCCGCCCGGGCTGCCGATCTGGGGTGTCAGGCGCTCGCCGCGCGTTCCTCGCAGGCCTGTTCCAGGCCGGCACCCTGATGGCCGGCCGGCGCGCCGAGCGGGCGCCGCGCCACCAGGAGCCGCCGGACCACGCCGTCGCCGTCCAGGCGCCCAGTGCCTTCCAGGGTCTCGGCGCTCTCGGGGTTCTCGACCTGGGGCACCGCGGCCGTGATGATCTTTACGTGGGTGAAGCCTGCCCACTCGACCAGCCGCGCCGCCCGCGCCCTGGTCCGGACGGTGCGGTGCGGCCCGGAGCGGCGCCGCGTGCCCGGGCCCGGCCGTGCCGGTGCGCCACCGCGCACCCGCGAGCCACCCTCGCCGCGCGCGCCCGGCCCGGCGGCGAGCCCGTCGTCCGGCTCGTCGACCGCCACCTGCATGAGCAGGTGACCCCCGGGCCGCAGGACGGCCCGCACCGAGGTCAGCATGGCCGACAGGTCATGGTCGTCGAGCTGCTCGGCGAGTGCGAGGCACACGGCGACGTCCACCCGGCGGCCGGACTCGAAGAACTGCCGGGGCGTCCGGTAGTCGATGTTGAGTGCCGGGTTGAGCACCCGTGCGCAGGCGAGAGCGCCCCGAGACACGTCGATCGCCGACACCGACCACACCCGCCCGGCCACCGCCCGGGCCAGGTATCCGGGGCCGCAGCCGACGTCGAGCAGGTCCTGCTCGGGCGCCAGGTAGGGAGCGAGCACGTCGCGGACGAAGACCTCGCGGGAGCGGCGGCTACGCCACGCGCTGTCGTCCCGCCCGTCGGGGCCGCTCGGGCCCGGCCCGAGCAGCCACAGCGCCATGCCCGGCCGCCGGGCCTGCGGTGTCGCGGCGAGCAGCGCCCGAGCGCAGATCGCCCCGAGGCCGTTGCGCGCGCCAGCGGATCCGGACGGTACGACGCGCGCCCGGTGTTCCAACGCCGGAACCGGCACCGAACCGTCAGGGAGTCCGGGAGCCGCAGATCCTTCCGGACTGCCTGACCGCTGCGTCACAGTGTCCGACCCTGACAGGACGGACACACTTAGTCAACGAACCACTACAGCGAGTCCAACTACTCGCCGAGTACGACTACTCCAGGTAGTCGCGCAGCTTCTGGGACCGGGACGGGTGCCGCAGCTTCGACAGCGTCTTCGACTCGATCTGCCGGATGCGCTCCCGGGTGACCCCGAACTCGCGGCCGACCTCCTCCAGCGTGCGCGGATGGCCGTCGGTGAGGCCGAAGCGCAGCTGGATCACCTTCTTCTCGCGGTCGGACAGCGTGTGCAGCACGGAGTCGAGCTGCTCCTGCAGGAGGATGAAGCTGGCGGCGTCCACCGGGACGACCGCGTCGCAGTCCTCGATGAAGTCGCCGAGGTGGGAGTCCTCCTCCTCACCGATCGGCGTCTCCAGGGAGACCGGCTCCTGCGACACCTTGAGGATCTCCCGCACCTTGTCGGGCGTGAGGTCCATCTCCTTGGCGATCTCCTCCGGGCTCGGCTCCCGGCCGAGGTCCTGCAGGAGCTGGCGCTGGATGCGGATCAGCTTGTTGATCGTCTCGACCATGTGCACCGGGATGCGGATCGTCCGGGCCTGGTCCGCGATGGCGCGGGTGATGGCCTGCCGGATCCACCAGGTGGCGTAGGTGGAGAACTTGTAGCCCTTGGTGTAGTCGAACTTCTCGACCGCGCGGATGAGGCCGAGGTTGCCCTCCTGAATGAGGTCCAGGAAGAGCATCCCGCGCCCCACGTAGCGCTTGGCGATCGAGACGACGAGCCGCAGGTTCGCCTCGACGAGCTTCCGCTTGGCGATCTGACCGTCCCGCTCGATGGCCTCGAGATCCCGCCGCATCTGCGGGGAGGTCTTCTTCGTCGCCACCGCGAGCTTCTCGGAGGCGAACAGGCCCGCCTCGATCCGCTTGGCGAGGTCGACCTCCTCCTCCGCGGTGAGCAGCGGTACCTTGCCGATCTCCTTGAGGTACATCCGCACCGGGTCGGAGGTCGGCGCCTTGAGCGCGAGCTCCTCCTCCTCGCGGCGGCGACGGGCCAGCAGATCCGCCTCGTCGGCGTTCTCCCCCCCGGCCTCGAGGACCTCGATGCCCTCGTCGTTGAGCACCTGCAGGACGGTCTCGGCCTGCTCGGGGGGCAGCTCGGCCGCCTGGATCGCGACCGTGACGTCCTCGGTGGTGAGGAAACCGATCTCCTTGCCACGGGTGATGAGGTCCTTGACCTCGTCCACCTGGGCCTCACGGGGTAGGACGGTAGGACTCATGGGCGGAATCTCGTCACTTCCTTCTCGGGATCGACCCAGGTTACGCGGCACCTACGCCCCGCTCCCGGAGTTGGCGACTGCGCTCTTCCAAGGCAATCAGCTCACCGAACGCACGGTTGTAGGCCTCCGTGTCGGATGCCGGGTTCAGCCGCTGCACCCGCGACTTGACCTCCCGGACCAGACGCGTCACGTGCAGCTCCTGCAGACGCGACATCTGTTTGTCGACGTAGCGGTCGTCCACATCGTGGTCCCATAGCACTCCCTCGACAGCGAGCGCGAGGACGAACCGCCGGAGCTCCTCGTCCGGCGTCGCGTCCACCACCGCCGCAACCCAGCCGGACGGGTCACCGGCCGCGTACAGCCCCGCGCACACCCCGCCCGCCGTGGCGATCGCCTCCCGGACGGCGCGGTACGCGGGAACAGTGAACAGCTCCGTGGACAGCGTGTCGAACATCGGTCCGGCCAGCCCCGGATGTTGCAGGGCGAGCTTGAGGGTCTCCCGTTCGACGATGGCGGTCGCATCGTCCGGCGCCGGGTCCAGCCGCCGGCGCGCGCCGACGCCCTCGGCCGCCCCGGCCTGCGGCCGGTGCTGCCCCACCCGCTCGACCACGAACCGCTCGTCGAGGAAGCCGAGCCAGCGGTCGAGGTTCACCGCGTACCGGTGCCGCATGCCGGCGTCCTTGAGCCGGTTCACCAGCGGGGCTGCCGCGTCCAGCGCGGCGATGCGGCCCTCGGTGGTGTTGAGGTCGTAGCGGTCGATCACGCCGCGGATGGCGAACTCGAACAGCGGCTGGCGACTGGCCACCAGGTCGCGCACGGCCGCGTCACCGTGCTGCGTCCACAGGTCGCAGGGGTCGAGGCCGTCCGGCTGCACCGCGACGAAGGTCTGGGTGACGAAGCGGTCCTCGTACTCGAAGGCCCGCAGGGCGGCGGCCTGGCCCGCCTTGTCTCCGTCGAAGGTGAAGATGACCTCGCCGGTGCGGGCGTCGGAGTCCATCAGCAGCCGGCGGACGATCGCGACGTGGTCGGCACCGAAGGAGGTTCCGCAGCTCGCGACCGCCGTCGGCACCCCGGCCAGGTGGCACGCCATGACGTCGGTGTAGCCCTCGACGACGACAACCTGGTAGCGGCGCGCGATCTCGCGGCGGGCCAGGTCGGCGCCGTAGAGGAGCTTCGCCTTCTTGAACAGCGGCGTCTCGGCGGTGTTGAGGTACTTGGGACCGGCATCGGGGCCCTCGGCGAGGCGCCGGCCGCCGAAACCGACGACCTCGCCGCCGAGGTCGCGGATCGGCCACAGCAGGCGGTGGTGGAACCGGTCGATGAGGCCGCCGCGGCCGCCCCGCTTCGCCAGCCCGCCCAGCTCCAGCTCCTCGGCGGTGAACCGGCGGGCGAGCAGGTGCCTGGTCAGCGCGTCCCAGGACGACGGCGCGTAGCCGAGACCGAACTGTTCCGCCGCCGCCCGGTCGAAGCCGCGCGAGGCCAGGAACTCCCAGCCGGCCCGGGCGTCCGGGGAGGAGTGGAGCTGTTCGACGTAGAACTCGGCGGCCAGCCGGTGGGCGTCCAGCAGCCGCTGACGCTGGCTCGTCACCGCGCGGCTGGTGGTGCCCCCGCCCTCGTAGGTCAGCGTGATGCCGGCCCGCCGGGCGAGCCGCTCGACGGCCTCCGGGAAGGTCAACCCGTCGATCTTGCGGATGAAGGCGTAGACGTCCCCGCCCTCGTTGCAGCCAAAGCAGTGGAAGAACCCGACCGAGGGCCGCACGTTGAACGACGGTGACTTCTCGTCGTGGAACGGGCACAGGCCGACCAGGCTGCCACCGCCGACCGGACGGAGCTGCACGTGGTCACCGATGACGTCCGCGATGGGTGAGCGCTCCCGTACGAGAGCGATGTCAGCGTCGCGGATGCGTCCGGCCACCGATACCCTCCCTGCTCACGTCCGGCGGACCCACCAGCGGCGGGCTCCGAGGTCACTGGTCCGAGTCACTGGATAGACGGCGCGCCCCGGTCGGGGGTTGCGCGTCGCGGGTTACTTGTGTCCGGTCACCTGATACGACGCTGCCGGTGGTACGGCCGACCGCCGGGGCTACTATGCCGCCGGCCGGACGGTGCCACCGATGACGCCGGTGTCAACGGTCCTTTAGCGTGATGGTACTTGTCATCCGGCCGACAGTGCCGATCTTGCCGGCAGGAACTCCGTGGGCGACCGATCGGCGACCCCACGGACCGCCACGGCGACGTCACCGCACGCGCACGCTCGACCACACCGAGCGGCGCGCTCCGGCCGAACCATGATGCGCCACGAACCACAACGGACGCGCCCGACGGACCACCCGGATCACTCCAGCATCGCGCCACGGTCACATCCCATCCCAAACGCTGTCGGCAGCGATCACAGCGTACGTCGTTTTTCGCTGGTCACAGCGCCCTCGGCAGCGGGCGGCCCGTCAGTGCCGCGTGCCGGCGCCCGGCGCTGGCGTCGGTGAGCCGGGCGACCTGGTCGATGACCACCCGCAGCCGGGCCGCGTCGTCGGCCGCGTGCCGGTAGGAGTCGGCCAGCGGCGCGTCCAGCGACGCCGGGGCGCTGGCCGCGAGCAGGTCGACCAGCTCGGCGATCAGCTCGCGCTGCCGGGCCCGCCGCTCGGCGGCGCCGGGCCGGCCCATCACGTACCACGCGGTGACGCCCTTGAGCGCCGCGCACTCGGCGAGCGTCTCCACCGGCACGACCAGGTCGGCCCGGTAGCGGCGCAGCGGCTCATCTCCGTGCCGCTCGCGGGTGGCCCGCACCGCGGCCATCGAGAACCGGGCGACGAGTTCGCTGGTCATCGCGCGCAGCGCGGCCAGGCCGGCGACGGACCCGACCTCCTCCCGGATCCACCACGGCTGGGCGCGCAGCCGGTCGAGCCCGGCCGCCGCGGCGGGCGCGTCGACGTCCGGGTACCAGGCCGCCGTCCGGGCGGCCAGCTCGGCACGCAGCTCGGGGTCACGCAGCGCGGCGAGGTCGATGTGCCCGGCGACGACGCCGTCCTCCAGGTCGTGCACGGAGTAGGCCACGTCGTCCGCCCAGTCCATGAGCTGGGCCTCGAAGCTGCGCCGCGCGCCGGGGGCGTCGCGGCGCAGCCAGGAGAGGATGCCGGCGTCGTCGGCGTAGGCCCCGAACTTCGGCGTGCCGGCGCGGCGCAGCCACGGGTACTTCACGGCGGCGTCCAGGGTCGCCCGGGTCAGGTTCAGCCCCACGCCGCCGCCGGCCGCGCCACCGCCGGTCTCCCCGGCGGGCGCGACGATCTTCACCTCGAGCCGGGTCAGCTCGCGCAGGCTCTGGGCGTTGCCCTCGAACCCGCCGCAGGTGTGCGCCGCCTGGTCGAGCGCCACCTCTCCGTTGTGACCGAACGGGGGATGCCCGATGTCGTGGGCGAGGCAGGCGGCGTCCACCAGGTCGGGATCGGCGCCCAGCGAGCGGGCCAGACCGCGCCCGATCTGCGCCGTCTCGAGCGAGTGGGTCAGCCGGGTGCGCGGGAAGTCGTCGTCGAGCGGGCCCACGACCTGGGTTTTTCCGGCAAGTCGCCGCAAGGCGCTCGAATGGAGCACTCGGGCACGATCCCGCTCGAACGGGGTGCGTTCGCCCGGTGTAGCCTTGTCCTGCTCTGTGACCCGTCGCGCCAGGTCGGCAGGGTCATACCACTCACTGACCACATAGCCGAGCGTATCGGCGCGATTCACGTACCTACGTCGATCGCAACGGCGATACTTTGGGCGCACCCCGTTCCCCCAACTCGGCCCGGAGGCCCGCCGTGGACAAGATCGTCAAGTACGGTGCGATCGCATTCCTTATCTTCTTCGTCGTCACCGCACCGGACAGCGCCGCGAGCATCATCGACCGGGTGTTCGGCTGGCTCGAGGACATCGGGAACGGAGTGTCGGAGTTCGTGACAGACACGGCCCTGTGATGCGGTCCCGGCGGGGCCTCATGTCTGCGACACTTCGTCCGTGGTGAGACTCCAGCTTCCCGACCCTGCGCTGCGGGACACCAAGTACCTGGCCTCCCAGGAACGCCTGGTGATGATGGTCCGGCTGCACTGGGCCATCATGCTGCCGGTCCTTCTGCAGACGCTGGGTGCCGTCATGCTCGCGCTCGTCGTGAACATCCTCTTCGCGGCGCAGGGCATCGACACCGGGCCGATCACCACTGTGCTGTGGTACTTCGCCCTGTTCATGATCCTCCGGATGCTCTGGAAGATCGCGGACTGGCACTTCGACCACCTGATGATCACCGACAAGCGGTTGCTGAAGGTGTCCGGCATCGTCTTCCGGAAGGTTCAGACGATGCCACTGTCGAAGATCACGGATCTCACCTACAACCGGGACCCGCTCGGGCGGCTCCTCGGCTACGGCGAGTTCGTGGTCGAGTCCGCGGGGCAGGACCAGGCCCTCTCGAAGATCAATTTTTTGCCACGGCCGGACCGCCTCTACCTCACCCTGGTCGACATGACCTTCGGTGGCGGTCCGTCCCCGGCCGGCGACGACTGATCCCCTCGGCTCACCCCCGAGGGGACGTCCCACCCTCACCCCGCGGCTGCCCATACCCGCCGGCGTCTCCCGTCACACTGCCGCCTCGCCACATCGCGCCGTTCACCCTGCCTGCCGAACGAAGGACCCGGTTCTGGCGTTCCAGGGAAAGGTGAGCTTAAGCTAAGCGCCTTCCACCTGGGTGGATGACGTGGGCATGTATGGGGACTGGCCCTGACACGGGCCCATCTCCAGTCCGCCGTCATCCACCCGGTGTCGTCGTCTGCGTTGTGCGAGGGTCGGGGCCTGCCAGAGATGCGTGCCAGCGTTGGCGTCCCGTTCGCGCGCGGACTACGCGTCTTCGGTGACCGGCTCGCCACCGTCGGCGCCGACGGATCAACGCTCACCTACCGCCAGCTCGCGGACCGGGTGGACCAGGCCGTCACGAGGTTGGGCCCGACGCGGCGGCTGGTGATGATCCTGGGAGCCGCCGAGCTGTCTGACGACCCCGAGCCGCTCGTGGTCTACCTCGCCGCGCTCGCCGCCGGGCATCCCGTGCTGCTCGTCGGCCCCGACGACGAGCAGGCTCGGGAACTCACCGCGGTGTACCGCCCGGACGTCGTCCTGGCGCGCGCACCGGAGGGCTGGCGGATGCGCGAGCACCACACCGGGCCGACCCGGGACCTGCACCCCGACCTTGCCCTGCTGCTGTCGACCTCGGGCTCGACCGGATCCGCGAAACTCGTCCGGCTCTCGGCCGACGGCGTCCAGGCGAACGCCGAGGCGATCGCGTCGTACCTGGATATCCGGGACAGCGACCGCGCACCGGTCCAGCTGCCGATCCACTACTGCTACGGCCTTTCGGTCGTGAACAGCAACCTCGCGCGCGGCGCCGGGCTGCTGCTCCCCGAGGGCTCGGTCACCGCCGAGCGGTTCTGGACGATGTTCCGCGAGTGGGGCGCGACCAGCCTGCACGGGGTGCCGTACACGTTCGACCTGCTGCGGCGGATCGGCTTCGAGGACATGGATCTGCCGCTCCTGCGGTATGTCACCCAGGCCGGCGGTGCCCTGGCGCCACAGCGGATCCGTGAACTCGCACGGCTCGGCCGGTGCCGCGGCTGGCGGTTCTTCGCGATGTACGGCCAGACCGAGGCGACCGCGAGGATGGCGTACCTGCCGCCGGACCTCGCCATGACCCGCCCGGAGTCGATCGGACGACCGATCCCCGGCGGATCGTTCGAGATCGTCCCCGACCCCGACCAGCCCTCGCAGGGCGAGCTGGTCTACCGGGGACCGAACGTGATGATGGGATACGCCGAGAACGCGGCGGACCTCGCGGCGGGCCGCACGGTGGAGGCTCTGACGACCGGTGACATCGCGCGCCGCGCACCGGACGGGCTGTACGAGATCGTCGGACGGGCCTCGCGCTTCGTCAAGCTGTTCGGTCTGCGCATAGACCTCGACCGCACCGAGCGCATCCTCGCCGAGCGCGGCCTGAGCGCGGCGTGCGTCGGAACGGACGAACAGCTGACCGTGTTGGTGACGGCACCCGGGACCGATCAGGCGGCCGCCGTCCTGGCCACCCGGCTGCGCCTGCCACCGGCCCATGTCCGGGTACTGGCCGTCGAGGCGATCCCCCGCCGACCCAACGGCAAGATCGACTATCCGGCCGTCCGCGCATGGGCCGACGCGCACCCCTCCGGGGCCGAGACGTCCGGCGCGCACCCGTCCGGCCCGCCTGCAGCCCTGTCTCCCGCGGCGACGTCGGTCGTTCGCGCGCGGTTCGCCCGGATCCTGGGCCACGCCGACGTACCGGATGACGCCACCTTCGTCGGGCTCGGCGGCGACTCCCTGACCTATGTGCGGATGTCGTTGGAGATCGAGCGCGTGCTCGGTCATCTCCCGACCGCCTGGCCCACGATGCCCGTGGCCGAACTCGAACGCCTCGCCGCCCAGCGCGACGGGTACACGCGACGACCCGGACGGCGGCGCGCACGCGGCCGGGACGGCGGCGGCACCCTCCCGGCCCGCACGACCGGAACCGGAACCGGTCTCATCCGGACCGTCGAGGTCAACGTCGTGCTGCGGGCGGTGGCCGTGGTGCTCATCGTCGCCAACCATGTCGGGCTGTTCCATCTGCTCGGCGGGGCGCATCTCCTCCTCGTCGTCGCCGGGTGGAGTTTCGCGCGGTTCTGCCTGACGCCCGGCGGCCCCGGCGGCACCGGGCGGGGGGCGGCGACGAGCCGCCGGATCCTGCGCGCCGCCGGGCGCATCGCGGTCCCGTCCATGCTCTGGCTGGCCTGGCGGGCGGTCAAGGCCTCGGACGTGGGCCTGTCCAACGTGGCACTGATCGACAACTACCTGCGCCGCGGGGTGCCCGGGTACTGGTTCGTCGAGGTCCTCGTCCAGGTGCTGGTCCTGCTGGCCGCGCTGTTCGCGATCCCCTCGGTCCGGCGCTGGGAACAACGGAACGGATTCGTCTTCGCCCTCGTGCTGCTGGGGCTCGCGCTGCTGGTCAACATCCCGACGGACGGCGTCGGGACCTTCCCCAGCGCGTTCTACGTCACGCATGGCGCGGCGTGGTTCTTCATGCTCGGCTGGCTCGCCTGCCGGACGACGGGCACCGCCGGGCGTCTCACGGTGCTGGGGATCGCGGCCGCGACGGTACCGGGCTATTTCGGCAATCCGACACGGGAGACGGTGGTGCTGGTGGGCCTGGCCGCGCTCATGTTCGTCCCACGGGTGCCGCTTCCCGGGGCTGTCGTCGCGCTCGCCGGGGGGATCGCGGGCGCGTCCCTGTACACCTATCTCACGCACTACGCGGTGTACGAGATCGCGCTTCCCTCGCTGGGGCCGCTGCCGGTGCTCCTGCTCTGCCTGGCGATCGGGACAGGCACGGCGGCCGCTGCCGAACGGGCGCGACTGAGCCGACCGCGCGCGGAGCACCTCGCGGCCGCGCTCTGGCGGGGCGCGGTCCGGGTGGGCGAGCGGACGGCGCGGGGCCGGCGGTGGGCTGTGGCCCCGCCGTTGCGGGCCGCCTCGGTCGGGTCGCTGGCGGGGCCCATCCTGCTCGGGCAGCCGCTGACCCACGCGTTCGGCCGCCTGAACCGACCCGGCTGAGACCGCCCGGACCGTGCCGACCCACTCGTAAGGTGGGCCTATGAGCCCCGACGAGGCGATGCCGTCCGGCGAGCGGCGCGGCCCCGACGGTGCCTCGGCCGAGAACACCGAGAACACCGAGAACGGCGGGCCCGCCGGCGCGGACGCCGAGCGGGTCGACTCGACGGGTCGGTCCGCGACGGGTCGCCGGGCACGGGGTTCCCTCGAAACGGAGATCGTCGACATCCTGGCCCAGTCCGGCGGCGCACTGTCGCCCGCCCAGGTACGCGCGCGGCTTCCCGGGTCGATCCCGCTCTCCTACAGCACCGTTGTCACGATCCTGACCAGGTTGCACGCCAAAGGCCTGGTCACGCGACACCGCGACGGCCGTGCGTACCGCTACGCCGCGGGCGACCCGGCCGCCGCCGCCGCCCGGCGGATGACACGGCTGCTGGACGACCAGGCCGATCACCGGGTGGCCCTGGCTCACTTCCTCGCCGCCCTCTCCCCCGGCGACGAGGCGTTGCTGCGATCCCTGATCACCGAGTCCGATGAGTGATCATCTCCTCGGGTCGGTGCTCGTCGCCCCCCTGCTGACAATGCTGGTCATCCGCGCGCTGGTGGATCTGCTGTGGCCGCGGACGGCGGTCGTCGCCTGCACCGTCGCGGCGGTGCTGGTCGCCGCGGCCAGCATGATCAGTCTCGCGGCGCTCGCGGCTCCGGCCGCGGTCGAGCTCTGGGCCCTGGTGGTCGGCACCGGGCCGGTGACCGACGCCTGGCGGACCGCCGTCACTCCCCGGTGGCTGTCCTGGGCGTCGCTCGTCGCGTTCTGCGCGCAGGTCGGCGCGGTCGGGGCGACGGTACGCCGGCAACGGCTCGGGCTTCGGTCGGCACGCGCGCAGGCCGCGGCGCTGCCCGGTGCCGCCGAGGTCGTCGTGGTGCCCGACGACCGGGTGGACGCGTTCGCCCTACCCGGATCACCGGGTCGGATCGTCGTGACCAGCGGCATGATGTCGGCGCTCACCGCCGAGCAACGAGAGATCGTCATCGCGCACGAACGCGCCCACCTGGCAGCCCGCCATCACCGTTTCAGCTTCGCCGCGCGGCTCGCCGCCGCCGCGCATCCGGGCCTGCGCGCGGTCGCGCCGACCCTCGAGTACGCCGTCGAACGCTGGGCGGACGAGGACGCCGCCCGGGTGATCCGGGACCGCCGCGTCGTGGCCCGCGCGATCAGCACAGCCGCGTTGCTGACGACCTCACCCCACGCCGTGTGCGGCACGACCACCCTGCACATCGGCAGTTTCCGCCGCGATCCCGGCCGCCGCCGCCGAGTCGTCGGCGGCCGGTACGGGGCACCGGTCAGCGCCCGACGACGACGGCTGCCGTCCGGGTCCGGCCCGGTCCCGCGCCGCGTGGCCGCGCTGCTGGTGCCGCCGCCCGGGAACCGGCTCAACCGGATTGCGCTGTCCGCGCTCCCGGCGGCGCTCGCCGCCGCGTCCTGCGGTCTGGCGATCGAGGCGCTGGTCGACCTTCCCCTCCCGTTCGCCTTCACGAACAGGGACTGCTGACCCTCACCCGCCCCGGGCCGCGGCCGGTTGCCGGCCGTGAACGCGCTGGTCAGCGGGGCCCAGGCGAGCCTTTGCGTGGCATATGTGAACCGCGCCACAGTCATCAGGTTTAAGGTAAGGCTCCGCTAAGTTCTACAAACATCGTAGAAGTTGCGCCGGGCCCGGTCGCGCTGCCAGCACGTCTCACAGAGAGGGACTTCCGCCGTGCCTGATGTCCGCGCGAGCACCCCCGACGACGCGCCGCACGCCCACCGGCACCCCCGGCGGCGCGCACGCCACGCACGCCGCAGAGCGCAGTCCGGGTTCGCACTGGCGGCGCTCGTCACCGCCCTCACCGTCCTCACCGCCTGCGGCGACGACGGCGGCTCCGCGGCCGAGGGCTCCCTCACCCTGTACAGCGGCCGGAACGAGGATCTGATCGCGCCGCTGCTCGAGCGGTTCACCGCCGACACCGGCATCGACGTCGAGGCCCGGTACGGCAACACCGCGCAGATGGCGGCCCAGCTCCTGGAGGAGGGCGACCGGTCACCAGCCGACGTCTTCCTCGCCCAGGATGCCGGCGCGCTCGGCGCGGTGGCCAAGGAGGGCCTGTTCACGCGGCTGCCCGCGGCAAGCCTGGACGCGGTGCCGGCGGGCTTCCGATCCGCGGGCGGCGAATGGGTGGGGGTGACCGCGCGATCCCGGGTCCTCGTCTACAACGCGGACGCGGTGGCCGAGACGGAGCTGCCGGCGTCGGTGTTCGAGCTCACCGAGCCCCGGTGGAGCGGGCGGGTCGGGGTGGTGCCGACCAACGCCTCGTTCCAGGCTTTCGTCACCGCGATGACCGTTGTGCACGGCGAGGAGCGCACCCGCGAGTTCCTCGCCGGGCTCGCGGACAACGAGCCGCAGATCCGCGACAGCAACCTCGCGGTTCTCGAGGAGGTCGACGCCGGCACGCTCGACATCGGCCTGATCAACCACTACTACGTGGGCGAGCTGGCGGCCGAGCGCGGCGTCGCGCCGGACAGGCTCGACGCCCGGCTGCACTTCTTCCCCGGCGGTGACATCGGCGCGCTGGTCAACGTCGCCGGGGTCGGGATCCTCACCACCGCCGCCGACGACCCCGAGGCGCAGGCGTTCGTCGACTACCTGCTCGGCCCGGACGCCCAGACGTACTTCGCCGAGCAGACCTTCGAGTACCCCGTGGTCGACGGGGTGGCCGGCCCGGCCGGGCTGCCCGCGCTGGCCGAGCTGACCACGCCGGACGTCGACCTCAACGACCTCGATGGTCTCGAGGGCACGATCGCCCTCATCCAGGCGTCGGGGTTGACACCCTGAGCGCCGTGTCGCGGGCCCTCCCGCTGTCCCGGTTGTCGCCGCCCCGTCGTCCGCTGCTGTCGCTGGCGGCCCTCGGCGCCGCGGCGGTCACCGCCATACCGCTCTGCTACCTGCTGGTCCGGGCGCTCACGCCGGGCTGGGCGGGGTGGGCCGAGACGGTGCTGACCACACGCGTCGCGGAGCTGACCGCACGCAGCCTGGCACTGGCCGCGGTGGTCACCGCCGCCTGCGTGGTACTCGGGGTCGGCTCGGGCTTCGCCGTCACGCGCACGGACCTCCCCGCCAGGCGGGCGTTCGCCGTCCTGGCGGCGCTCCCGCTCGCGGTGCCGACCTACATCGCCGCCTTCACCTGGGTGTCGACGTTCCGGGGGATGGAGGGTTTCTGGCCGGCGGCGCTCGTGCTGACACTCTGCTGTTACCCGTATGTGTTCCTGCCGGTGACCGCGGCGCTGGTCGGGGCGGACCCGGCGCAGGAGGAGGTGTCGGCGTCGCTCGGACGCGGACCGCTGCGCACCGGTGTCGCGGTGACACTCGGGCAGATCCGCCCGGCGATCGGCGCCGGCGCGCTGCTGGTGGCACTGTATGTGCTCTCCGACTTCGGGGCCGTGTCCATCCTGCGGACCGACACGTTCACCCGCGCGGTGTTCGTGACGTTCGACCTCGGCTTCGACCGGACCGGCGCCGTGCTGCTCTCCACGGCCCTCGTCCTGCTGACCGTGGTCGTCCTGTCGGCGGAGAGCGTGACGCGCACGAGGCACGCCCGCTACACCCGGCTCGGGTCGGGGGCCCGGCGGCCGCACCCGCGGCTGCGCCTGGGACGGGCTCGGCTCCCGGTCGCCGCCGCGATGGCCGGGCTCTGCGCGCTCTCGCTGGGTCTGCCGGCGGTGAATCTCGCCCGGCGCCTGGCGGCCGGCGTGTCGGAGCCGGGCACGCTCGGTGAGGTCGCCCGCGCGACGGGGGCGACGCTGTGGCTGGCCGGCACGGGCGCCGCGCTGACCACCGTTCTCGCGCTGCCGGTCGGTCTCCTCGCGGTCCGCTCACCCGGGCGGCTGGCGGCCCTGCTCGAACGGCTGACCTACCTCTCGCACGCGCTGCCCGGCGTCGTGATCGGCCTCTCCCTGGTCTTCTTCGGGATCAACGTCGCCTACCCGCTGTACCAGAGCACGTGGCTGCTCGCCCTCGGCTATGCGGCCCTGTTCATGCCGCTCGCCGTCGCGGGGATCGCCGCGGCGGCCGCGCAGGCCCCGGCGGTCCTCGAGGAGGTCGCCTCCTCGCTGGGCAGACGCCCGCTCGGCGTCCTACGGACGGTGACGCTGCCCCTGATGATCCCCGGGGTGGCGTCGGGCGCCGCTCTGGTGTTCATCGCCTGCGTCAAGGAGCTGCCGGCGACGCTGCTCCTGCGGCCGACCGGCATGGACACCCTGGCCACCGAGCTGTGGACGCAGACAAGCGTCGCCGCCTACGCCGCGGCGACCCCGTACGCGGCGTTGCTGCTGGTGGTCTCCGCCGGTCCGGCCTGGCTGCTCGCCCGCCGCACCGGAGTGCTGGCCGAGTCCGGCGCACAGGTGTCCCGGTGAGCCGCGCGGGGACGGGCGGGGACCCGCCCGCGCTGCTGGTGCGGGGCGCGGTGCGCAGCTTCGGATCGGTCCGCGCACTCGACGGCCTCGATCTCGTCGTGCCGGCGGGCTCGCTGCTCGCGGTACTCGGCCCGTCCGGCTGCGGGAAGACGACGCTGCTGAGGGCCGTCGCCGGCTTCGAACGCCTCGACGCGGGCGAGATCAGCGTGCGGGGCCGGACCGTCGCCGGACCCGGCGTCCACGAGCCGCCACACCACCGGCGCGCCGCCGTCGTGCCCCAGGAGGGAGCCCTGTTCCCGCACCTCGACGTGGCGCGGAACGTGGGATACGGCCTGGACCACGCCACCCGCCGGTCCGGACGGGTCGCCGAGGTGCTGGCGCTGGTGGGGCTCGAGGGCTACGGCCACCGCATGCCGCACCAGCTCTCCGGCGGGCAGCAGCAGCGGGTCGCGATCGCCCGCGCCCTCGCCCCCCGGCCGGCGCTGATCCTGCTGGACGAACCGTTCACGGCGTTGGACGCGGGTCTGCGGGCGACGCTGCGCCGCGAGGTCCGGGAGGCGCTGCTCGCCGACGGCACCACCGCCATCCTGGTGACCCACGATCAGGACGAGGCGCTCAGCATGGCCGACCTGGTGGCGGTGCAGCGGGCGGGGCGGATCGTCCAGGTCGACGCGCCGCACCGGGTCTACTCGATGCCGGCCGACCCGTGGGTGGCGGGCTTCGTGGGCGAGGCCGCGCTGGTCCGGGGCTGGCTCGGCGACGGCGAGGTCCGCACACCCCTGGGCACGGTGCCCGTCACCGGGACGGACGTCGACCTCACCGACCCCGCTCCTGGGCCGGTGCCGGTGACAGTGCTCGTCCGGCCCGAGCAGATCGAACTCGTGCCCGCGGACGCTCACTGCCGGATGACACCGCCCGGCACGGGCGGCGGACAGGAGTCGGGCCGCCTCGCCCGCGTCGTCGCGCGGGACTACCACGGCCACGAGGTGCTGGTCACCCTCGCCGTGCGGGACGAGGACGCCGCCCTCGCGGCCAACGCGGCCAACATCCCCGGCCCGGGGGCAGGCAGCGGCACCGTCAGCGGCACCACCGTCAGCGGCACGGAGCTGCGTGCCCGGGCCCGGGTGGCCGGCGACCGGCCCGCCCTCGAGATCGGAGACCAGGTGATCGCCCGGCTCCGGAACGCCGCGAAGGTCTGGTACGACCCCTCGCGGTGACGATCCGCGGCCGCCCGGCCAGGGGGACGGGCGGCCGCGGATCCCGCGCCGGACGAGCCGGCGCGGGAGGTGGTCTCAGCGCAGCAGGCCGCGTGCCGCCTCGACGATGTGCGGCGTGGAGATGCCGGCGAAGTCCAACAGCTCGTCCGGGGTACCGGAACCGGGAAGCTCACCGACGGCAAGATGCGCCAGCCGCAGCGAGACGCTGCCGTCGCGCAGGACGCCCGCGAGGCCCTCGAGCACCGCGCCGCCGAGGCCGCCCTCGGCGTAGTGGTCCTCCGCGACGACGAGGCGGCCACCGGTCGCCCGCGCCGCCTCCGCCAGGGTCGCGGTGTCCACCGGCTTGACCGAGTACAGGTCGATCACCCGTGCCGAGACTCCCTCGGCCGCGAGCACGTCGGCCGCGGCCAGGCAGTGGTGCAGGGTGACCCCGGCGCCGATCAGCGTCACGGTGTCGGCGTCGGAGCTGCGCAGCACCTTGGAACCGCCCGGCGCGAACGTCTCGTCCGGGCCGTAGAGCACCGGGTAGGCACCGCGGGTCGTCCGCATGTAGCTGACACCGGAGATCCCGACCATCGCCTCGATCAGCTTGGCCGCGGAGGTCGCGTCGCTCGGGTAGAGCACCGTCGAGCCGCCCACGGCCCGCATCATCGCGAGATCCTCGAGCGCCATCTGGGACGGGCCGTCCGCACCGATCTCCACCCCGGCGTGCGATCCGGCCAGGCGGATGTCGACCTGCGAGATGGCCGCCATCCGGATGAAGTCGTAGGCGCGGGAGAAGAACGCGGCGAACGTGGAGGCGAACGGGACGTACCCGCGCACCGACAGGCCGACCGCGGCCGCGACGAGCTGCTGCTCGGCGATGAAGATCTCGAAGAACCGCTCGGGGTGCGCCTTGGCGAAGTCCTCGGCGTAGGTCGAGTTGCTCACCTCGGCGTCGAGGGCGACGACGTCGGTGTGCGCGCCGACCGCGGCCAGCGCCTGGCCGTAGGCCCGCCTGGTCGCGACCTTGGCGCCCAGCTCGTAGGTGGGGAGCTTGATCGCCGGCTTATGGGCCGGGGCCGGGCGCGCCATGTCCGCCGGGGGAACCGGGCCGCGCACGCGCAGGTTCCGCTCGCCGCCCAGCTCCGCGATCGCCCGGGCGGCCATGTCCTCGGGCAGCGGCTTGCCGTGCCAGCCGTCGGCGTCGGCGACCTCGGAGAAGCCCTCGCCCTTGCGGGTGCGGGCCAGGATCACCGTGGGCCGGGAGGCGTCCTCGGCGTCGGCGAGCGCGGCGTCGATCGCGCCCAGGTCGTGGCCGTCGATCACGACCGCGCGGGCGCCGAACGCCTCGACCCGGCGGGCGTAGGCGTCCATGTCCCAGCCGAACTCGGTGGGACCGCGCTGGCCGAGACGGTTGACGTCCACGATCGCGATCAGGTTGGACAGGCCGTAGTAGGCGGCCTTGTCCAGCGCCTCCCACATCGAGCCCTCGGCCATCTCGCTGTCGCCGCAGACGACCCAGACCCGGTACGGAACCTTGTCCAGGAACTTGCCGGCCAGCGCGACCCCGACGGCGTCGGGCAGGCCCTGGCCGAGCGATCCGGTCGCCACGTCCACCCAGGGCAGGACCGGGGTCGGGTGGCCCTGCAGCCGGTGCCCGAACCGGCGGTAGCCGGTCATGAGCTCGTCGTCGGTGACGACGCCGACCGCCTTGAACATCGAGTAGATCAGGGGCGACGCGTGCCCCTTGGAGAAGATCAGGTGGTCGTTCGCCGGGTCGTCCGGGGTGTCCCAGTCGTAGCGCAGGTGGCGCGTCAGCAGCACCGCCATGACGTCCGCGGCGGACATGGAGGAGGTCGGGTGACCGGATCCGGCCGAGGTGCTGCTGCGCACCGAGTCGACCCGCAGCTGCTGTGCGAGTTCCCGAACCGTCTCCAGGTCGGCGACACCGACCACTTCGGACACGGGAGTTGCCACACCAGCCTCCTTAGTCAGGATTGTGCTGCGCAGATCGGTTGCACGGATGTGTCAAGGGCCGGCCGGCCCGAGCGTTCCGTCGCCTGCCGAAGTACCCTGTCACTCCGCGATCCGAACCGTACCAGCACCTACGGCCCGCCACGCCTGGCGCAATCGCGCCTTCGTCACACCTTCCCGCTCGTCACCCGGCCCGCACGGCCCCGCCGCCACCTGGCGATCGGCCGGGACGCAGGGACTACTGGGCGTGGTCCGCGACGTCCACCCGTCCTGGGCCGACACCACACCGTGGTGATCATCACGCGGCGGGCGCGTCCCGCCGCCCCCCGGTGGGGCACCCGCCCGGGGATCCCCGGGCGGGTCAGACGGCGGGTGTGTGGGCCGCGGACGGCGAGGCCCGATGGAACAGCTGATAGAAGCGGTACCCGATCCCCTCGCGCAGGATGTACCGCATCTGGGTGCCGAACCCGCGGTTGGCCGGGCCCGCCGTCGCCGGCGACGTCACCGCGTCGACGCCGAGGTCGTCGGCGATCGCCCGGGAGCGCAGGCTGTGCCAGCGGTCGGTCACCACCACCGCGGACCGCCACTGCCGGCTGTCCATCAGCCCGGCCACCGCGGTCAGCGACGACAGTGTGTCGACGCCCTGGGGCACCACCAGCACGGCGCTGGACGGGACGCCGTGGTCACGCAGGTAGGACCCGGCGGCCTCGGCCTCGGTGAAGCGGTCCCCCGGCTGGTTGCCGCCCACCGTGATGACCCGTGGCGCGACCCCGGACCGGTAGAGCTCGAGGGCGTGGTCGAGCCGGGCGGCCAGGATGGCGGACGGCCGGCCGTCGTACTGCGAGGCGCCCAGGACGATCAGCGCGTCGGAGGCCCGCCGGTCGTCACCGCGCCCGACCCACCACACCTGCCCGAAGGTCATCACGGACCCGAGCAGCACGATCCCGACGATGATCGCGACGATTCGGGCCGCCCAGCGCCACCAGGGCACCCTGAACCAGGACGCCGAGGGCGGACGGGGCACAAGCCGCCGGAGGGACAGGTCCACGCGATGTCACGTTAGCCGTCCGGGACCAGCCCAAACCTCCCGGGCGCACCTGGGTGCTCCGCAACGCGTACTCAGGTGCCGGTGGGGCCGTCGGCGCCGCCCGGCGCGGCCGGCAGCGGGCCGAGCGCGTCCCAGTCCAGCACCTCGGCGGCGACGTCGCGGATCTCCGCCAGCAGCCCGAGCCGGGCCGCGCGCAGCGCGGGATCGTCGGCCATCACCAGCACCGCGTCGAAGAAGCCGTCGACCGCGTCCGGGAGCTGCCCGGCGGCGGCCACGAAGTCGTCGAGCCCGGGCAGGCGGCCGGCGGTGCGCGCCGCCAGCTGGCGGGACAGCTCGGTGACGGCCTGAGCGAGGCGGTGGTCGGCGGGGTCGACGAGGGCGCTGATCTCGATGCCCGGCGCGACGTCGGCCGGGACGATCCGGCGGACCCGCCCCAGCGCGGCGGCCAGCCGCGCGAACGACGCGGTCTCCACCAGCGGGCGCAGTGCCTGCAGGGTCACCATCGCCTGGCCGGGCCGGCCGGTCAGCGGGCGCAGCGCGCCGACCAGCCGGTGGTCGACGCCGGTGTCGAGCAGGTACTGGGCGAACCGGCCGCGCACGAACGCGTCGGCCTGCTCCAGGGCCGCCTCCGGAACCGACACCGGGACGAGCTTCGCGGCCTCGGCCAGCATGTCGGCCACGGTGATCCCGGCCAGCTCCGGCCGCTCGGCCAGGATCGCGGTGACGCCCAGCGCGGCGCGGCGCAGACCGAACGGGTCGGAGCTGCCGGTGGGCGCCGCGTCGAGCGCGAACAGCCCGGCAAGCAGGTCGATCCGGTCGGCCAGGGCGAGCAGCGCGCCGGGGACCGTGGCCGGCAGCGTCCCGCCGGCCCGGCGCGGCAGCTCCATCTCGTGGAGCGCGACGGCGACCGCCTCCGGCTCGCCGGCGCGGCGGGCGTACTCGCGGGCCATCGTCCCGGCCAGGCTGGACAGCTCGATCACCATCTGGGTGGCGAGGTCGAACTTGGCCAGCTCGCCGGCGCGGTCCAACGTCCGCCGCTCCGCCGGGGACAGCGCGCCCGCGTCGGAGGTGGCGAGCCGGTCCGCGAACAGGCCGGCCAGCCGCGCGATGCGCTCCGCGCGGTCGGCCACCGACCCGAGCCGCTGCTCGAAGGTCAGCTTCGCCAGCCCCGCGCGGAACGTCTCCAGCGGGACCTTGAGGTCGGCGTCGAAGAAGAACGCCGCGTCCTCGAACCGGGCCCGCACCACCGCCTCGTTGCCCGCGCGGACCAGCGGCACGTCCACCGCGCCGTCCGCGACCGTGACGAAGCAGGGCAGCAGCGCCCCGGCCGTGTCCCGCACCGCCAGGTAGCGCTGGTGCTTGTGCATGACGGTGGTGAGGATCTCGGCAGGCAGGTCGAGGTAACGCGGCTCGAAGGAGCCGAGCACCGGACGCGGGAACTCGACCAGGTTGGTCACCTCGTCGAGGACGTCGGCCTCGGCGTCGAGGTCGATCGTGCCCGCGTGCTCGGCCGCCAGCTTCGCGGCCTCGTCGACGATCAGTTCGCGGCGCGCGGCCGGGTCGAGCAGGACGGAGTTCTCGGCGAGCAGCTCCGGGTAGCCGACGGCGCCGGTCACCTCGATCGGCGGGGACCCGGCGCGCCGGTGCCCGCGGGTGGTGGAGCCCGCGGCCAGCGTCGACACCGCGACCGGGACCACCGCCCCGCCCAGCAGCGCCACCACCCAGCGCACCGGACGGCTGAAGGACAGCTCCGGGTCGTTCCAGCGCATGTTCCGCTCGGCGCGCAGCCCGCCCAGGACGGCGCCGAGGACCTCGGCGAGCACCTCCGTCGCGGGACGGCCGGTGTCGGTGCGCACCAGGGCGACGTGCTCCACCCCGCGGTGCTCGACGACCGTCAGGTCCGCCACGTCGCCGCCCTGCCCGCGCACGAAACCCGTCGCGGCCTTCGTCGGCGCGCCCTGGTCGTCGTAGGCGGCGGAGCGGCGCGGGCCGCGCACGACCCGCTCGACGTCGGGCTCACGCGGCGCGACGTCGTCGACGATCGCGACGATGCGCCGCGGGGTGCCCTGCACCCGCAGCTCGCCGTAGGTGAGCCGGGTCGCCGCGAGCCGCTCGACGAGGGCCGCGCGGACGGCGGCCGTCTGGCGGGTCACCTCGGCGGCGGGCAGTTCCTCGGTGCCGATCTCGAACAGCAGGGTGGCCGGCCCCGCCGGCACGGCGGCCGGGTCGACCGGCCGGGCGACGGCCGGGGCCAGGCGCGGCGCCTCCCCCAGCGGGTCGCCGAGCTCGTCGCGCCTGTCCCGCCAGAGCTGGGCGACCTCGCGCGACATGCCGCGCATCTGGGCGAAGGAGGTGGCCCGCTCGGTGGTGGAGACCGCGCCGCGCGAGTCCAGGATGTTGAACGCGTGCGAGCACTTCAGCACGTAAATGTGCGCGGGCACCGGCAGCCGGGCGTCGATGAGGCGGCGCGCCTCTGCGGCGCAGTCGGCGTACATGCGGCGCACCGTGTCGATGTCGGCCTCGTCGAGGTAGTACCGCGACATCTCGTACTCGGCCTGGCCGAACACCTCGCCGTAGGAGACCCCCGGCGCGTAGGCGATCTCGGTGAAGTGCCGGACCTCCTGCAGCACCATCAGGATCCGCTCGATCCCGTAGGTGATCTCGACGCTCACCGGGTCCAAGCTCTGGCCGCCGGCCTGCTGGAAGTAGGTGAACTGGGTGATCTCCTGCCCGTCCAGCCACACCTCCCAGCCCAGCCCCCAGGCGCCGAGCGCCGGCGAGGCCCAGTTGTCCTCCACGAAGCGGACGTCGTGCGCCGCGGTGTCGATGCCCAGGGCCTGCAGGCTGCCCAGGTAGAGCTCCTGCGGGTTGCCCGGGTCGGGCTTGAGGACGACCTGGAACTGGGTGTGGGTCTGCAGCCGGTTCGGGTTGAAGCCGTAGCGGGAGTCGTCCGGGCGCACCGAGGGCTCGACGTAGGCCACCCGCCACGGCTCGCCGCCGAGCACCCGCAGGATGGTCGCCGGGTTGTGCGTACCGGCGCCGACCTCGGTGTTGAACGGCTGCACGATCATGCAGCCGCGCTCGGTCCAGTAGCGGGTCAACGTCAGCAGGGCGTCCTGCATGGTCAGCATCGGGTTCAGCCTCGGCAGCTCGGTTTCGGCGACTCGGTCTCGGCCACTCACAGCCGAGGCTACCGGGTGGCGGCGCCGCTACCCGTAGCCCGCGTGGCGTGCTCCGGGCGTGGCTAGCCCTCCCGGCGCCCGCCAGGCGCAGCTACGGCGGCGTCCGGCGCCAGCGCGGACCCGTGCGAGCGCGCCGCGCCGTCGGCCTCCCGTTCGTGCAGCACCTCGAAGGCGCCGGGCGCGTCCTGAGCCCAGGCCAGCAGCGGTGTCAGCTCGCACCGCACGGCGAAGGCGGACAGCGCCCGCCGCCAGGCCCCGGGCCCTGCCCACTCCGTCACCAGCAGCCAGGCCACCGGCTCGTCGACGGCGCGGCCGAGCCGGGCCGAGCGGAACCCGCGCTGGCCGGCGAGCGCCGCCACCACCCGCTCCCCGGCCGCGGCGAAGTCGACCTGGGCCGGCTCGGGCACCTCGAAGCGCAGGACCGCCACCACCGGAGCCCCCGTCTGGTCGCGGTCAGGCACGGTTGGTGATGATCCCGCCGTAGCGCCGGTCACGACGGGCGTACTCCTCACAGGCCAGCCACAGATCCCGGCGGTCGAAGTCAGGCCACAGAGTGGGCACGAAGGAGAACTCGGCGTACGCGGCCTGCCAGAGCAGGAAGTTACTCAGCCGCTGCTCGCCGGACGTCCGGATGAGCAGGTCGACGTCCGGCATGTCGGGCTCGTCGAGATACCGGGCGACGGTCTCCTCGTTGACGCGCTCCGGGCGCAGCAGGCCGGCCCGCACGTCCCGGGCGATCGCCGCCGCGGCGTCCGCCAGCTCGGCCCGCCCGCCGTAGTTCACGCACATCACGAGCGTGAGCCGGTCGTTGTCCCGGGTGCGCTGCTCCGCCGACTCCAGCCGCCGGATCACGTTGCCCCACAGCCGGGGACGGCGGCCCGCCCAGCGGACCCGGACTCCGAGCTCGTCCATGTCGTCGATACGGCGACCGAACACGCCGTCGGTGAACCGCATCAGGAACGCGACCTCGTCCGGCGAGCGCTTCCAGTTCTCCGTGGAGAACGCGTACACCGACAGCCAGCGCACCCCCATCTCGATGGCGCCCTCGACGCAGTCGAACAGCGCCTCCTCACCCGCCTCGTGCCCCTTGGTACGGGGCAGGCCGCGCAGCTTCGCCCAGCGCCCGTTTCCGTCCATGACGATCCCGACATGCTGCGGGACCAGGGCCGGCGGCAACGGCGGTGGCTGCGCTCCGGACGGATGAGGACGCGGATCGCGGAACCGCCGGCCCACCTCTTCACGCAGGCTCACAGCCGACATCCTCTCGTTCGGGCCGACGGCACGGCGACCGACCTCCGCCCCGGTGGGGCGCTCACCCCCATGGTCCGAACCGGCCGGCCCGCGCACACCCGGACCGCCGGTCTCGCAGCACACATCCCGTCCCCGCTCCTCACACGGTCCCTCACGCCCGCCGCGCACTGCCGTGCCCGGCCAGGGCCCCCGCCCTCGGCCACGTGTCCTCCGGCCGCCCATGCCCGTGGCCCTCACGTCCGTTCGAGATGCGGAAGGGCGCGCAGCGCCCGCTCGAGATGCCACTGCAGGTAGGCGGCCACGATGCCGCCGGCCTCCCGCCGGACGCGGGCATCGCTCGCCTCGGCGCCGTCCCAGTCACCGTGCAGGAGGTCGGCAAGCAGCCGCACCGCGGCCGGAGACGTCGACGCCGCACCCCGCGGTCGACATTCCGGGCACACTACGCCGCCGCCGGGAACGGACAGCGAGTGGTGCGGCCCCGGCTCCCCACACAGGGCGCACTCGTCGAGGGCCATGCCGTACCCCGAGACCGCCAGGGAACGCAGCAGGAAGGCGTCCAGGACCAGCGACGGCGGACGCTCACCGCCCGCCAGGGTACGCAGGCCGCCGACGAGCAGCAGGAACAGCCGTAGGGCAGGCTGGCGTTCTTCGCTGGTCAGGCGCTCGGCCGTCTCCAGCATCACCGCGGCCGCCGTGTACCGCGCGTATTCCTGCGCGATCGTCGCACCGTAGGCACCGAGAATGTCCGCCTGGGTCACCGTGTCCAGCGACCGACCCTCGTGCAGTTGGAGGTCGACGTGGGTGCCGGGCTCCAGCCGGGCACCGAACCGCGAGGACGTCCGCCGCACCCCCCGGGCCACCGCGCGGACCCGGCCGTTACGCCGGGTGAGCACCGTGACGACGCGGTCGGCCTCGGCGAAGGGCGCCGTCCTCAGGACGACGCCTTCATCGCGATACACCGGCACGTTCCCATGGTTGCACGCCCGTCCCCCCGAACAGGTAGGCCGCCGCCCGCAGGGCACGACGAGACGGACCCGGCGGCGGCAGACCGCTGGCGCGGCGTTGGGCGGGGATTCCGGCGACCACCGCCGCCGCGATCGCCATCATGTGTGGGTGCGGGTTGTTCGGCGGACGGCGCGAGGCATCATCATTGACGAGAACGGGCGGCTGGTGCTGTTCCGCAGAACCTTCCCCAAGCGCAAGCCGTACTGGTCCACCCCGGGCGGCGGCGTGGACCCCGAGGACGCCTCGGTGGAGGACGCGCTGCACCGCGAACTCGCCGAGGAGCTCGGCGCCGTGGTGGACCGGGTCCAGCAGGTCTACGTGACCGCCGCGCCCCGCGGCGAGGGGATGAACCTGCAGCACTTCTTCGTCTGCCGGCTCGTCTCGATGGACCTGGACCGGCGTACCGGCGCCGAGTTCGGCAACCCGGCCAAGGGCCGCTACGCCGTCGAGCGGATCGACCTGCGCGGCAAGAAGCTCGCCCGCTACGACCTCCAGCCGGCCGCGGTGAAGGACTACATCGTGGCCAACAGACAGGCCCTGCTGGCCACCGCGCTCAGCGGTGACGACCCGCCGCTGATGCGGGCCGACGCCCCGGAGCCGGAGCCGGAGCCGGAGCCCGCCCGGCCGTCGATGCCGCCCATCCTCGAGATCGTGGACGGCGAGATCGTCGGCGCCCCGGCGGGCCGGACCACCGACGAGCGGTCGCCGGCCCGGCGCTGGCGGGACCGCCTGCGGCGCCGGCTGCCGACACCGTCGTGACACCCACGGCCATGACGCTCCGCGCCGTGACGCTCAGAAGCCCAGCCGGCGCAGCTGCTTCGGGTCCCGCTGCCAGTCCTTGGCAACCTTGACGTGCAGGTCCAGGTAGATCGGGGTGCCCAGCAGCGCCTCGATCTGCGTCCGGGCCCGGGTGCCGACGTCGCGCAGCCGGGAGCCGCCGGCGCCGATGACGATCGCCTTCTGGCTCGGCCGCTCCACGTACACGTTCACGTGGACGTCGAGCAGCGGCCTGTCCTCCGGGCGGTTCTCCCGCGGGATCATCTCCTCGACCACCACGGCCAGTGAGTGCGGCAGCTCGTCACGCACCCCCTCCAGCGCCGCCTCGCGGATCAGCTCGGCGACCATGACCTGCTCGGGCTCGTCGGTCAGCTCCCCGTCGGGGTAGAGCCGCGGGCCCTCGGGCAGACGGGAGACGAGCACGTCGGCCAGCGTGCCGACCTGGAAGGACGACACCGCGCTCACCGGCACGATGTCGGCGAAGTCGCCGAGCCCGGAGACCTCGAGCAGCCGGGCGCCGACCCGGTCCGGGTCGCCGACCGCGTCGACCTTGGTCAGGATCGCCACCACCGGGGTGCGCCCCGCCATCCGGCCCAGCTCGTCGGCGATGAAGCGGTCGCCGCGGCCGAGGGGCTCGTCGGCGGGCATGCAGAAGCCGATCACGTCGACCTCGGACAGCGTCGTGCGGACGACGTCGTTGAGCCGCTGGCCGAGCAGGGTGCGCGGACGGTGCAACCCCGGGGTGTCGACCAGGATGAGCTGCGCGTCGGGGCGGTTGATGATGCCCCGGATGGCGTGGCGGGTCGTCTGCGGCCGCCCGGAGGTGATCGCCACCTTCGTCCCCACCAGGGCGTTCGTCAGCGTCGACTTGCCCGCGTTGGGCCGCCCCACCAGGCAGGCGAACCCCGACCGGAAGTCCGTCGCCGGGTCGGCGAGCTCGATGTCCACTAGCTCGTCACCCGGCTGTGCGCGACGCCGTCGGGACCGGCGAGGTAGACGGGCACCCCGGCGCCGAACTCGGCGAGCATCGCCAGGTCGTCGCCGGCGGCCTCGCCCGCCTCGGTCACCACGGCCGCGGCCTCGAAGCGGCGGGCGCCGCTGGAGGCCGCCGCCACGACCGCGGCACGCAGCGCCGACGTGGCCAGCTCGGGCCGGGTGTGGGAGACAGTCGCGGCGGCGTACGTCCGGCCGTCGGTGTCGCGCACCGCCGCGCCCTCGGCCGGCTGGCCCGCGGACGTGTACGCGCGCAGCCGGGCGGACCGAGCCAGCACCACCAGCTTCGCGTCCTCGGCCTCAAGGACGAGGCCGGCCGGCGGGGTGGGAGACGTCACGATGTCACCTTTCTGCTCGCTGGGCCCGGCGGGTGGCCCTCCGACTCGCTGTCGGTCTTCTTGCCGTCGGTTTTCCTGTTGCTGCCCTTGCCGTTGCTGCCCTTGCTGTCACTCCCGGTGGCACCCTTGCCGGTGGTGCCCCTGCCATCGCCGCTCTTGCCGGCTCCGTTCCCGCCGTTGCCCGGTGCCGGGGACAGCCGGTGGACGACGACGGTGCCGATCTGGTTGCGCCGCCCGGCCGCGCGCTCCGCCGACAGCCGCAGGCCGGCGACGTCCGCCGTCGCGCCGGGGATGGGCACCCGGCCCAGCGCGTTCGCGAGCAGCCCGCCGACGGTCTCGACGTCCTGCGCTCCGGGCAGCTCCTCGACGCCGAACAGGTCCGCGAGGTCGTCGACGTCGAGCCGCGCCGTCACCCGGGCGGTGTCGTCGTCGAGCCACTCGACCGGCGGCGCGGCGCTGTCGTACTCGTCCGTGATCTCACCGACGATCTCCTCGAGGACGTCCTCGATGGTCACCAGGCCGGCCGTGCCGCCGTACTCGTCGATGACGACGGCCATGTGGGTGCGCGACGCCTGCATCTCGCGCAGCAGGTCGTCGGCGGGCTTGCTCTCCGGGACGAGCACGGGTGGGCGCATGACCTCCGCGACCCGGCTGCTCTCCCGGCCCTCCCGCTCCCAGCCGACCATGTCCTTGAGAAAGCCGATGCCGACGACGTCGTCGATGCTCTCGCCGATCACCGGGATGCGGGAGAAGCCGCTGCGCAGCGCCAGCGAGATCGCCTGCCGGACGGTCTTGTCGGACTCGATGAAGACCATGTCGGGCCGCGGCACCATCACCTCGCGGACGAGCGTGTCACCCAGTTCGAACACCGAGGCGATCATGTCGCGCTCCTCGGGCTCGATGACCTCGTTCTCCTCTGCGAGGTCGACGAGGTCGCGCAGCTCCGCCTCCGAGGCGAACGGGCCGTCCCGGTAGCCGGGGCCGGGCGTCACCGCGTTGCCGAAGGCGATCAGCAGGCGGGGCAGCGGGCCGAAGACCTTCGCGAGCCGGATGGTCAGCCCGGCGGTGGCCAGCGACACCGCCGGGGCGTGCTGGCGGCCGAGCGTCCGGAACATCACGCCGACGAGGATGTAGGCGACGAGCGTCGACACCAGGGCCCCCAGCCCGACGGCGGCGAACCCGGAGCCGTAGGCGTGCACGGCCAGGACGGTGATGCAGGCCGCCGCGGCCATCTCGCCGGCGATCCGCAGCAGCAGCAACAACGCCAGGTAGCGCCCGGGGTCGGCGACGACCCGGGCGAGGTTCGCCGCCCCCGCCTTGCCCTGCCGGGCGAACTCGTCGACGCTGACCCGGGAGACCCTGGTCAGCGCCGCGTCCACCGCGCCCAGGCCGGCTGCGGCGAGCGCGGTCACCGCGGCGATGAAGACGAGGAGAAGATCACCGGAGTCCATGGCGGCCCGGCCCCGTCAGGAGGCGCCGGTGCCGGCCGCGGTGTCCCAGGAGGCCAGCAGGCTGTTCTGGAGCTTCCACATCTCCCGTTCCTCCTCCGGCTCCGCGTGGTCGTAGCCGAGCAGGTGCAGGATGCCGTGGGTGCAGAGGATGTGCAGCTCGCGCTCCATCCCGTGGCCGGCCTGCGCGGCCTGCCGCCGGGCCACCTCGGGGCACAGGACGACGTCGCCGAGCAGGGTCGTCGGGTCCTCCTCGGGCGACTCCGACCACGACGGCTCGAACGCCTCGTCCTGCGGGAAGGCGAGCACGTCGGTCGGGCCCTCCTCGGCCATGTAGCGCACGTGCAGGTCGGTCATCGCGTCGATCTCGACGAGCATGACCGAGAGCTCCGCCAACGGGTTGACCTTCATCGTGTCGAGCACGAAACGGGCGAGCGCGGCCAGCGTGACCTCGTCGAAGTCCGTCACGCCCGACTCGTTGGCGACGAAGACGGCCATCAGAGAACCCTTCCCGCCGCCGGGGGGGGAGCCACGGCGCCAGCGCCGGCACCGGCGCTCATCGGCGGTCCCGGCGGGCCGCCCGCGTGGGGCGCGCGTCCGTGCTCGGTGCCGGGCTCGCCGCGTCCCAGCGCGCGTAGGCGTCGACGATGTCGCTGACCAGCCGGTGCCGGACGACGTCCGTGCTGGTCAGGGTCGCGAAGTGGACGTCGGCGACGCCGTCCAGGATCTCGCGGACCACTCGCAGGCCACTCTGCGTGCCACTGGGCAGGTCGACCTGGGTGACGTCACCGGTCACCACGATCTTGGACCCGAAGCCGAGGCGGGTCAGGAACATCTTCATCTGCTCGGCCGAGGTGTTCTGCGCCTCGTCCAGGATGATGAAGGCGTCGTTGAGCGTACGGCCACGCATGTACGCCAGCGGCGCGACCTCGATGGTGCCGCTCTGCATGAGCCGCGGGATCGAGTCGGGGTCGATCATGTCGTGCAGCGCGTCGTAGAGCGGACGCAGGTACGGGTCGATCTTCTCGTAGAGCGTCCCGGGCAGGAAGCCGAGCCGCTCACCCGCCTCGACCGCCGGCCGGGTGAGGATGATCCGGTTGGCCTTCTTCGCCTGCAGCGCCTGCACGGCCTTGGCCATCGCCAGGTAGGTCTTGCCGGTGCCCGCCGGGCCGATCCCGAACACGATCGTGTGCTGGTCGATCGCGTCCACGTACCGCTTCTGGTTCAACGTCTTGGGACGGATCGTCCGACCACGGTTGGACAGGATGTTGAGGGTGAGCACCTCGGCAGGCCGCTCCCCCGCGCCGCTGCGCAGCATCGCCACCGAGTGGTCGACGTGCTGCGGGCTGATCTCGGTGCCGGCGTCGAGCAGCGCGACGAGCTCGGAGAACAACCTGGCGGCCAGCTCGTTCTCCGCCGGGTCACCCGTGATCGTGATCTCGTTGCCGCGGACGTGGATGTCAGAGGAGAAGGCCTTCTCGATCACACGCAGGAGCTGGTCCTGGTGCCCGAGCAGGCTCACCATGCTGTGCCCGTCGGGGACGACGATGCGTGTGGTGACCCGGGAGCCGGGTGGGGTGTCGGATTCGGGCATGTAGTACGGCCGCCTGGGCCGGAGCACCTCTCGCTTCAACCTGGGACGAAGGTCGCCCTCAGAAGGCGGTAACGCCGCGGGACCGTCGGATCCATGCCTCGGCCACCGAGGACCAGGTCGAAACTGCGAACAAGCCACGCTGTGCCACGCCAGCCATGCTGTGCCACACCAACCACGCCACCGGCCAGCTGTGCCACCCGGGGCGGGGCCGACACGTTACCGGCCGATCTCGAGTCTATCCGCCCAGCCGACCGATGTCGGCGAGTACCACGGCCGCCGCGACCACGCCTGCCGTGGACGTCCGCAGCACCGTCGGGCCGAGCCTGCCAGCCACCGCGCCGGCGGCCGTGAGCGCTTCGAGCTCACCGTCGGCCACACCGCCCTCCGGACCCACGACCAGCAGAATCTCGCCGATCTCCGGCTCGACCGCGGGCACCGGCTCGACCGCGAACGCCGGCTGCAGGGCACGCGCGAGCCCGGCCAGCGGCGTCGTCGCCGTCTCGTGCAGCACGACGGCGAGCGCCGCCCGGCGCGCGCGCTCGGCGAGCGCCGCGGTGCCCGCCAACGGGCCGACCAGCGGCCAGGCGTGCCGGCGCGACTGCTTGGCCGCCTCCTGGGCGGCGCGGGTCCACCTGGCGCGCGACCGCTCGCCGCGTTCCCCGTCCCAGCGGACGACGCAGCGCGAGGCCGCCCAGGGCACGATCTCGTCGACCCCGATCTCGGTGAGCATCTCGACCGCCAACTCCCCACGGTCGCCCTTGGCCAGGGCCTGCGCCACCACCAGCCGGGGCCCGGCCGCGGCCGGCGACCGCCGGCGCAGGACGACGCATTCGAGCTCGTCGCGGCCAACCGACCGGACCTCGCACTCCAGCGCGGCACCGGCGCCGTCGGTGACGTCCAGGCGCTCACCCACCCGCAGCCGGCGCACCGTCGCGGCGTGCCGGCCCTCGGGGCCGCCCAGCACGAAGACGTCGGCCGACGGCAGCGGATCCAGGTGGAAGACGGGCGCGGTCAGCGGTTGCGCCGACCGCCACGGCGCCGGGAGAACAGGCCGGACCCGCTGGAGGACCCGCCGACCACCGCCGGCGTCTCCTCCTCACGCAGCTTCGCCAGCTCCCGCAGGAGGCGTTCCTGCTCGGCGTCGAGCTTCGTCGGCGTCTCGACGACGATGTGGATGTGCAGGTGCCCGCGCCCCACCGCGCGCAGGTGCGGAACACCGCGCCCGGCGAGCCTGAGCACCTCGCCGGGCTGGGTGCCCGGCTTCACCGTGATCGTCTCGGAGCCGTCGAGGGTCTCCAGCGTCGCCATCGTGCCCAGGGCCGCGGCGGTCATCGGCAGGCGAAGGTCGCAGTGGAGGTCGTCGCCCTCCCGGCTGAAGACCGCGTGCTGACGCTCGGAGACCTCGACGTACAGGTCGCCGGGCGGCCCGCCGCCGGGGCCGACCTCGCCCTCGCCGGACAGCCGGATGCGCATGCCGTCCTCGACGCCCGAGGGGATCTTCACCGTCAGGGTCCGGCGCTTGCGGACGCGGCCGTCACCGGAGCAGTCCCGGCAGGGGTGCTCGATGACCGTTCCGGTGCCGGAGCAGCGCGGGCAGGGCCTCGAGGTCACCATCTGGCCGAGGAACGAGCGGGTCACCTGCTGGACCTCGCCGCGGCCGTGGCAGGTCGAGCAGGTCGACGGCTGCGTGCCGGGCGCGGCGCCCGCGCCGGTACAGGTCGCGCACACCACGGCCGTGTCGACGGTGATGTCCCGGGTGGCACCGAACGCGGTCTCGGCCAGGTCGAGCTCGAGCCGCAGCAGCGCGTCGTTCCCACGGCGCACCCTCGAGCGCGGGCCGCGGCTGGCGCCACCACCGAAGAAGGCGTCCATGATGTCGCCGAGGCCGCCGAAACCGGCGCCGAACGGCGAACCGGCGCCGGCCGCGCCACCACCGGGCGCGAGCGGGTCACCACCGAGGTCGACGATCTGCCGCTTCTCGGGGTCCGAGAGGACCTCGTAGGCGTTCGTCACGTTCCTGAACCGCTGCTGCGCCTCCGGGTCCGGATTGACGTCCGGATGCAGCTCCCGGGCCAGCTTGCGGTAGGCCCGCTTGATCTCGTCACCGGTGGCGTCACGCCGCACACCGAGCGTCGCGTAATAATCCACTGCCATCAGTCGGCACCCAAGAGTTCACCCACGTACTTGGCGACGGCTCGTACGGCCGCCATCGTTCCCGGATAGTCCATCCGCATCGGGCCGACGACTCCCATTCCGCCCAGCACCGCTGGGCCGAGACCGTACCCGGTGGCGATTACCGACGTTGAGCGGAGGGCGTCCACATCCGTCTCACGCCCGATGCGCACCGTCACAGTACCGGTCTCCCGGGCTGAACCGATCAGTTTGAGGAGCACGACCTGCTCCTCGAGTGCCTCCAGAATGAACCGCAGCGAGTCGGCGAAGTCGACCGAGGAGCGTGTGAGGTTGGCGGTACCGGCCAGCGCGACCCGCTCCTCCTGCCGCTCCAGGAGGGCCTCGAGCACCACGGTGGTGAGCGTCGTCAGGTGCGGACGCAGATCCGGCCGGACGGTCTCGGGCAGGTCCGCCGCGACCTCTGTGGCGTCGACCACACGGCGGCCCCGCAGCGAGCCGTTCAGCAGGCCGCGCAGCTCGCCGACCACGCCGTCGTCGACCGGGGTGGGAATGTCCACCACCCGCTGCTCAACCCGGCCTGTGTCCGTGATCAGTACCAGGAGCAGGCGGTTCGGGTTGAGCGTGACGATCTCGATGTGTCGGACGCTGCTGGACGAGAGTGAGGGGTACTGGACCACAGCCACCTGACGTGTGAGTTGCGCGAGCAGGCGCACCGACCGCCGCACCACGTCGTCGAGGTCGACCGCGCCCTCCAGGAAGCTCTGGATGGCCCGGCGCTCGGCGCGTGACAGCGGCTTGACGCCGGAGAGCCGGTCGACGAAGAGGCGATAGCCTTTGTCTGTCGGGATGCGGCCCGCGCTGGTGTGCGGCTGCGTGATGTAGCCCTCTTCCTCGAGGGCCGACATGTCGTTGCGCACCGTGGCGGGCGACACGCCCAGAGCGTGCCGCTCGGCCAACGTCTTGGATCCCACCGGCTCGTTGCTGAGCACGAAATCCTCGACGATCGCCCGCAGCACCTCCAGCCGCCGTTCCTCCAACACGTGGCCACACCCCCTTCGCCGGTTTCGGTAAGCCAGGCGGGGCTGGCGGCGCGCGCCGGACCGGTCACCCTGTGCTACTGGTCACCCTGTCCCACTGGTAACCCGGCCCTACTGGTAACCCGGTCCTGGCACTCGGCCGCCGTGAGTGCCAAGTGTAGCTTCCCACCCAGGTCGGGGCAGCCATCGTGAGCAGACCCGCCTCCGAGGACACACGGAGATCCTCCGACCGCGGGTCACCGCCCGGGCGGGCGGCGGGACGCTCAGTCGGGCAACAGGGCACGGACGACCGTGTCGGTCAGCAGCCGACCACGGCGGGTGAGCGCCACCCGACCCTGCGCGAGGACGTCCGCGACGATGAGGCCGTCCGCCGCAAGCTCGGCGGCGACGTCCAGCGCCTGCTCGCCCAGCGCGTCGAGGCCCAGCCCCTCGACGAGGCGGACCCCCAGCATGACCCGCTCGACCCGGCGGGCCTGGGCGTCCAGCACCTCGCGGCCGGCGGCCGGGCTGTGGCCGGCACCGACCCGGGTGGCGTACTCGGTCGGGTGGCGGACGTTCCACCAGCGGACGCCGCCCACGTGGCTGTGGGCGCCCGGCCCCAGCCCCCACCAGTCGTCGCCCCGCCAGTAGCCCATGTTGTGGCGGCACCAGGAGGACTGGTCGCGCGCCCAGTTGCTGACCTCGTAGTTGGTCAGGCCGGCGGCGGCGAGCGCCTCGTCGGCCTGCAGGTAGCGATCGGCGAGCAGGTCGTCGTCCGGCTCCAGCAGCTCGCCGCGGCGCACCCGGCGGGAGAGCTTGGTGCCCTCCTCCACGGTCAGGGCGTAGGCGCTGACGTGGTCGGGCGCGAGCTCGATCACCGTGTCCAGGCTCGCCGCCCAGTCGCTCTCGGACTCCCCCGGCGCGCCGTAGATGAGGTCGAGGCTGAGCTGGCGGAACCCGGCGGACCGCGCCCATCCGACCACCTCGGGCACCCGGCCGGGGGTGTGCCGCCGGTCCAGCGCCGCGAGCACGTGCGGGCGGGCGCTCTGCATGCCGAACGAGATCCGCGTGTACCCACTCGCCCGGAGCTGTTCGAGAGTCTCCCGGTCGACGGACTCCGGGTTGGCCTCGGTGGTGACCTCCGCGTCGCCGGCCAGGCCGAAGGTGTCGTCCAGGACCCGCAGGACCTTGGCCAGGTCGGCGGCCGGCAGCAGCGTCGGAGTGCCGCCGCCGACGAAGACTGTCGAGACCGTCAGGTCCCGCTCGCCCAGGACCGAGCGGGCCAGCCGGGCCTCGGTGGCCACCGAGTCGACGAACGAGGCGGCCCCACCCTGGCCGCCCGCGCCGAGCTCGGCCGGGGTATAGGTGTTGAAGTCGCAGTACCCGCAGCGTGCCGCGCAGTACGGCACGTGCACGTAGACACCGAACGGCCGGGTCCCGACCTCGGTGAGCGCGGCGTCGGGGAGTGCGCCGTCGACGGGTGCCGGCGCCCCCTCGAGAGGCTTGGATGGCATGTCCCCAGTGTGCCCCCAACGCGTGCCGAGACCGCAACGCTCTGTTTGTCAACGTGCCCGGAGACCGTCATTTTTGCCGGTCTCGGACGACATCGGGACCAGGAACGGACAAGACGCCCCGGCGCGCCGCCCTTACGGGCCATCACCGGGCCGACACCGGCGGCACGACGCCACCGACCGCCCAGAATCACCCAGTTTGTGGTCTGTTGACAATCGCAGGGTCAAATCGTGGGCGATTGGTCATGGATCAGTCGAGGTCGGTACGAAATGATTCGACCATGCAAGAGGAGCCCATCAGTGCCCTCGTGACCATCGAGGAACTTCTACCCCCACATACCACCGAGTACCGGTCGGGATCCGTCCTCGCCCTGGGCTTCGCCCAAGTCGAACCGGCCACCGAACCGATCCGGCTTCCCCGGATCGCCGCGGCTCCCGAGAACGTCTGACGGCCGCCCGCCCGCGCCCGGCCCGCGAAGGGCCGGCACGGGCCGCCGTGCCGCTCGCACGGTGCGGACCGCCGCGCCGCTACCGCCCGGTCTTGGGCGCCGGCGCCTTCGGGCTCTCGGTCGTGGACAGTGCCGCGATGAACGCCTCCTGCGGGACCTCCACCCGGCCGATGGTCTTCATCCGCTTCTTGCCCTCCTTCTGCTTCTCCAGCAGCTTCCGCTTACGGCTGATGTCACCGCCGTAGCACTTGGCGAGGACGTCCTTGCGGATGGCGCGGATGTTCTCCCGGGCGATGATCCGGCTACCGATGGCCGCCTGGATCGGCACCTCGAACTGCTGGCGGGGAATCAGCTCCCGCAGCTTCGAGGTCATCGCCACTCCGTAGGAGTAGGCCTTCTCCCGGTGCACGATCGCCGAGAACGCGTCCACCGCCTCGCCCTGCAGGAGGATGTCCACCTTGACCAGGTCCGAGGCCTGCTCGCCGGCGGGCTCGTAGTCGAGGCTGGCGTAGCCGCGGGTGCGCGACTTCAGCGCGTCGAAGAAGTCGAAGATGATCTCACCGAGCGGCAGCGTGTACTTCAGCTCCACCCGGTCGGTGGAGATGTAGTCCATCCCCTTGAGCACGCCGCGCCGGCCCTGACACAGCTCCATCACGGCGCCGACGAAGTCGGTGGGCAGCAGCAGCATCGCATCCACGACCGGCTCGTACACCTCGGCGATCTTGCCGCCGGGCCAGTCGCTGGGGTTGGTCACCGTGACCTCGGACGTGTCCTCCATGACGACCCGGTAGACCACGTTGGGGGCCGTCGAGATGAGCGTGAGGTCGAACTCCCGCTCCAGCCGCTCCCGGACGATCTCCAGATGGAGCAGCCCGAGGAAGCCACACCGGAAGCCGAACCCCAGCGCCGCCGACGTCTCCGGCTCGAAGGTGAGCGCCGCGTCGTTGAGCTGCAGCTTGTCCAGCGCCTCGCGCAGCGCCGGGTACTCGCTGCCGTCCAGGGGATACAGCCCCGAGTAGACCATCGGACGCGGGTCCCGGTAGCCGCCGAGCATCTCCGTGGCCGGGCGGCGCGCCGAGGTGATCGTGTCCCCGACACGGGCCTGGCGGACGTCCTTCACACCGGGGATGACATAGCCGACCTCACCTGCCGACAGCGACCCGGTCGGTTGGGGCTCCGGCGAGATGACACCGACCTCGAGGGTCTCGTGGCTGGTCCCGGTGGACATCATCAGGCAACGGTCACGGGTGCTGAGCGACCCGTCGACCACCCGGACATAGGTGATCACACCGCGGTAGATGTCATACACGCTGTCGAAGATCATTGCCCGGAGCGGGCCGTCCGGGTCGCCACTCGGCGCCGGGATACGGCGGACGATCTCGTTGAGCAGCTCCGGGACGCCCTGGCCGGTCTTGCCGGAGACCTTGAGGACGTCGCCCGGGTCGCAGCCGATGATCGAGGAGATCTCCGCGGCGTACTTCTCCGGCTGCGCGGCCGGCAGGTCGATCTTGTTCAGCACCGGGATGATCGTCAGGTCGTTCTCGATCGCCAGGTAGAGGTTGGCGAGCGTCTGCGCCTCGATGCCCTGGGCCGCGTCGACCAGCAGCACCGCGCCCTCACAGGCCGCGAGCGACCGGCTCACCTCGTAGGTGAAGTCCACGTGGCCGGGCGTGTCGATGAGGTGCAGGACGTAGTCCTGACCGTCGTCGGCCCGCCAGGGCAGCCGGACGTTCTGCGCCTTGATCGTGATGCCGCGCTCGCGCTCGATGTCCATCCGGTCGAGGTACTGCGCGCGCATGTTGCGCGCCTCGACCACACCGGTCACGCCCAGCATGCGGTCGGCAAGCGTGGACTTGCCGTGGTCGATGTGGGCGATGATGCAGAAGTTGCGGATCGACGCGGGGTCGACGCCGGAGGCCTCGTGCGGGGCTTCGGACACGCGGGCTGGTCTCGTTTCGCTGCTCGTCGGTCTGTCGGGCACTCGGTCCGGCTGGCGCCGTGTGCACGGACTGTCATGTGCACGGGCTCGAGTCCTTCATCGTGCCAGGCCCCCATCGTGCCAGGCGCGCCGCGCCCGTCCGCGTGGCCGCGCCCGCACCACCGCCCCGGCACGCTGGTTTGATAACGTCGGTGCCTCCCGGCACTCTCGTACCATCCCGACTCGAAACTCAGAGGTTCTCCCGCGTGGCCAACATCAAGTCGCAGATCAAGCGCAACCTCACCAACGAGAAGCGACGGCTGCGCAACAAGGCCGTGAAGTCCGAGCTGAAGACGCACGTCCGTCGCTTCCGCGACGCCGTCGAGGCCGGGGACGTCGAGCGCGCCGAGAGCGCCCTCCGCATCGCCTCCAAGAAGCTCGACAAGGCCGCCAGCAAGGGTGTCATTCACCCCAACCAGGCCGCCAACCGCAAGTCGGCGCTCGCCAAGGCCAACGCGGAGATCGGCGCCTCCTGACCCGACCGCGGGCATCCGCGCCCGCGTCAGGTTCATCACAGACTTCGTTCGAAGACCGGGCAACCCGCCAGACGGGCCCCGGTCTTCGGCGCGTCCCGGACACGTCCGGGACGCCCCTACTCAACCAGTCCCCGAGTCGTCAGTCCTCGGGGTCAGCAGCCGGGCCCAGCACCCGTTCGAGGTTCTCGGCATACGCCACCAGCGCCGCGACGGTAGCCGGCAGCACCAGCAGCACCCAGGCGCTGGCCAGGTCCCCCATGGCGATCACCAGCGTCACCAGGGCGGTCACCGTGCCGAGCACGCCGCGCATCCAGCCCGCCGGGAGCACCCGCAGGCCGAGCATCCCCCCGGGCTGCACCTCGTAGTCGTCGTGGCCGTCGTGGCCGGGCTCGTCCCGCTCGCCGTGCCCTGGGCCGCCGTGCCGGCCCGCCGAGTCGTTCACCGCGCCCGCCCGGCGTACTCGCCCCGGCCTCGCGCCTGGGTGACCTCGTGGAGGAGCCGTTCCAGGGCGTACCCGGCGTCCACGGCGGCGCCCTTGACCCCGGCGTCGGCGACCGCGACCGCCCGGATCGCCCGGGCCAGCCCCGCGTCCGACCAGCTCCGGGCCGCGCGCTGGGCGCGCTCGACCTTCCAGTCCGGCATGCCGAGGGCCTTGGCGACGTCCCACTTGGACCCGCCGCCCACGGCGGATACCCGGGCGAGGTCACGCAGCCCGCCGGCGATGGCGCTGGTGACCAGGACGGGTGCCGTCCCGCCCTCGAGCGCCTGCCGCAGCAGGGTCAGCGCGCCGGCCAGATCGCCGGCGACGGCGGCGTCCGCGACCGCGAACCCGCTCGCCTCGGCCCGGCCCCGGTGGTAGCGGGCGACCGCCGACTCGTCGATCACCCCGGCGGTGTCGGCGACGAGCTGGTCGCACACCGCCGCAATCTCGCGCAGGTCACCGCCGACCGCGTCGAGCAGGGCACGGACCGCCTCGTCGGTCATCCGCCCGCCAAGCCGGCGGATCTCCGCGATCACGAAGTCGTGCCGGTCGCGCGGACGGGTGATCTTCGCCGCGGGCATGACCCGGGCGCCGGCCTTCTTCATCGCGTCAACGAGCTTGCGGTTCTTCACCACGCCGCTGTGGACCACAACGAGGACCACATCGTCGAGCGGGTGGGCCACGTAGGCCAACAGCGCGTCGCGCAGATCCTCCGCCAGGTCGGCAGCACCCCGAACCACCAGCACCCGGCCACCCCCGAACATCGAGGTGGCGCCGAGATCGATCATGTCGGCCTCGGTCAGCTCGCCGGGTGACCGGTCGACCACCTCGACCTCCGGATCACGGGCCCTTGCGGCGTCGAGCACCTCCCGGACGGCCCGTGCGACGAGGAGGTCCTCGTCGCCGCTCACGACGACCAGCGGTGGCGGGGCGGAGGGCGGCGGCACGTGGATCAGCATGTCACGAGCCGGCCCCGCCTCCTCGCGGGCCGGGCCGGCGAGCCACCGCCCGGACGCCACCGCCGGCCGTCTCGACAACGGCCACCGTGCCGTGCAGGTCGGTGCGGGCCACCGCCATCCCGGCCGCGCGCAGGCCGGCCAGCGTGCTCGGCGCGGGATGCCCGTAGGTGTTGTCGACGCCGACGCTGATCAGCGCCACCTCGGCGCCGGTCCGGGTGAGGAACTCCGGCAGCTGGTCCTCGGAGCCGTGGTGAGCCACCTTGAGCACGTCGACGGGCCCGAGACCGCGCCGCGCCACCTGCCGCTGCTCCGGCGGCTCGGCATCCCCGGTGAGCAGTATCGTCACGCCGCCGACCGCCGCCAGGACCACAAGGCTGGCGTTGTTCGGATCGCTGGCCGTGCCCCGCAGGACCCGTTCCGGGCCGATCACCCGCCAGCGGACCGCTCCGGTCTCCCCCGCGGCGCCGGCGGTGACGGCCCGCACCGGCACGCCCGCCGCCCGCGCCGCGCGCTCGACCGCGTCCCACTGGTCGGCCGGCTCGGGCAGCGGGCTCACCACCAGTTCCCCCACCGGCAGCCGGCCCACCACCCCGCTGAGGCCGGCGGCGTGATCCGTGTGCAGATGGGTGAGCATGAGCAGCGGCACCTCGCGTACTCCGAGGTCATCCAGGCAGGCGGCGATCAGCGCCGGGTCAGGACCCACGTCGACCACGACCGCCGAGGCCGGCCCGGCGCGCAGGACCAGGCCGTCGCCCTGGCCCACATCGCAGGCAACGAGCCGCCAGCCCGGCGGCGGCCAGCCCGCCAGCCTCGGCAGCAGGAGCACCCGGGCCGCCAGCAGGCCCACCACCGCCGACACCAGCAGCCAGCGGGTCGGGCGCCGGCGCGCCAGGGCCACCACCAGTACTACGCAGCCGAGCGCGGTGGCCGCCCCCGCGAGCCCCGCCGGCCAGCCGATCGTGGCCGCGGGGACGCCGGCGGCCACGTCCGCGACCAGCACGAGCCAGCGGCAGGCCAGCCCCGCGAGCCGCGCGAGCAGCGCGGCGACCGGGTCGTTGACGGCGGCGACGGCCATCGCCGACACGCCGAGCACGGTGGCGGGCGCGACCGCCGGCGCCGCCACCACGTTGGCCGGGATCGCGACGATGCTGATGCCCCCGCCGAGCCAGGCCAGCACCGGCGTACAGGCAAGCTGGGCGGCGGCGGCCACCGCCACGACCTCGCAGAGCCGGCCGACCGCGCGGCCGCGCTCCAGCGCGTCACTCCAGCCGGGCCCCCACACGATCATCCCGGTCGTCGCGAGCACCGACAGGGCGAACCCGGCCGACAGCGCGAACGCCGGATCCGCCATCACGACGGCGATGACCGCGGTGGCCAGCGCCGCCAGCACCGCGCGGGGCCGACCCGCGGCGAGCGCGACCAGGCCGACCAGGCCCATGGCTCCGGCCCGGACCACGCTGGCGGACGGCCGGGCCAGGATCACGAACCCGACGAGGACCAGGGCCGCGGCGACCGCCCTGGAGCGGGCCCCGAGCCGGAGCCGCCCGAGCAGGAACAGCACCGTCCCCGCGGTAATCGCCAGATTGGCGCCGGACACCGCGGTCAGATGGCTCATCCCGGCGGTGCGAAAGTCGTCCTTCAGCCCGGGATCAAGGCCCGAGGTGTCACCGACGACCAGTGCCGGCAGCAGCCCGCCGGCGGGCTGGGGCACCACGTCGGCGGCGTCCCGTAGGCCGGCCCGCAGCCACCCGGCGGCCCGTTGCACGGCGTCCGGGCGCCCCCGTGCCCGTGGCGGTGCCCGGACGAACAGAACCGTCGCGATCGTGTCGCCCGGACCCGCCGGCGCCAGCCCGGCGCGGACGCTGAGCCGCTGCCCCGGCAGGTAGTTCGCGAGATCCGAGCCGCGCCCCACCAGGAGCACGGGCACGGAGGCCCGCAGCCGGCGGCCGGGCTCGGTCACGGCCTCGAGTCGAGCCCGGGCGGTGACCGTCGCCCCCTCCCGCGGGCCCGAAGTGGCAGCCGGCGCCGCCGCCGCCGAGATCTTCGGATCGTCGCTCAGGACGACCTCGGCGTTGACGGTCCGGTGGGCCCGCGCCATCTCGGCGAGCGGGCCGGTGAACCGGGGCCGCGCGGCCGCCCCGCCCACGAGAACCCCGGCCGCGAGGAACGCCAGGGTGACGAACGCCACCAGCGCTCCCGGCCGGCCGAGCCGGCCGCCGGGACCCTGATGCAGCGCGATCAGCACCCCCACCGGGCACGCACACAGCACCATGCCGGCGGCGCCGAGAAGCACCGGCCCGAAGCCCCAGTACCCCGCCGCGGCCGCCCCGCCCCAGACCGCGACGGCAGGACCGACCAGGCGGAGGTCCAGCCGACCGCCGCCCGCCGCATCGGAGCCGCTCGGCAGGCCGAGCCCGGTCTCCATCGCGACGGCGACCATCAGGCCGTCACCAGGGGCAGCAGGTCCGCCAGCCGCCGGTCACCGACACCGGAGACCTCACCGAGCTGGTCGGGCGAGGTGAAGGGCCCGTTCGCCGCCCGCCAGTCGATGATCCGCTGGGCCAGCACGGGACCCACCCCGGGCAGGGCGTCGAGCTGTTCCACCGTGGCGGTGTTCAGATTCAGCGGCCGGCCCGCCGAACCAACCGCGGAACCGCCGGCCGAACCGGCTGACGACCCGGAGGGCGAGCCGCCACCGGCCGCCTCCGGAGGCGGCGGGGCGGGACCCGGCCGCCCGTCGACGAGGACCTGCTCACCGTCCGTGAGGACCCTGGCCAGTGCCAGCCCCGTCGTGTCGGTGCCGGGCAGCACACCGCCGGCCCGCTCCACGGCGTCCACGACCCGGGATCCGGCCGGCAGGCGCACGACCCCGGGGCGCGCCACACGGCCGGCGACGTCCACGACGACCTCCGGCGCCGTGGTCGGCGTCGCCTCGCCCGCCGCCGGCTCCGCCGGGTTCCGGGCGAGCTCCGCGGCCGCGGTCGCGGACCCGCCTGGCCCGTGCGCGGCCTCACCGGGCCCCGAATCACCGACCGCCGCCGCGCTTGGCTGGAGGGCCACCGGCCGGTCGCGCCAGGTCAGCCAGCCGGCCACGGCCGCCGCCGCGACGGCGACCAACACCAGCACCAGCGCCGCCCGGGCCGTCGGGGCGAGCACCGCGTCGCGCAGCGTCGGCGGGAGGCGAGCGGCGACGGCCCGCCGCACCCGCGAGCCGCGAGTGTCCGCCCGACCCGCGTCCCGTTCCCCGTCGTCGCCCCAGGCCCCGCCGTCCCAGGCCCCGCCGTCCTGGTCCCAGCTGTCCTGGTCCCAGCCATCCGGGTCGCCGCCGTCCAGGCCGGCCAGCGGCCAGTCGTCACCCCGGTCATCACCCCGGGACAGATGCGAGGAGCTTCGAGTCATGCACGCAAGGTAGGAGCTGGGAGGGTTCGTCCGAGCCGATGCGGAGCGGATGTGGACGACCGGTTCTCATCCACAGGCACGCGGGGCGCAGGGAGATGGAATGACCCGCCGTCCACGTTGGTTGCGCACGCAAGTAACGTGCACGACGGCACCACCCAGCAGCCCCGGTCTCAGCTCACACACTCCGAGGAGAACACGATGACCGCTCCCGCTCCCGTCCTGGCCGACCTCACCGGCACCTGGACCCTCGACCCCGCGCACACCCGGATCGGCTTCGCCGCACGCCACGCGATGGTCACGACGGTCCGCGGGCAGTTCACCTCCGTGCAGGGCACCCTGGAGCTCGACGGCGCGAACCCGACGGCGTCCACCGCGTCGGTGACCATCGACACCGCCAGCTTCGACACCGGCGTCGCCGACCGCGACGGGCACGTGAAGTCGCCCGACCTGCTCGACGTCGCGCAGTTCCCGACCATCACCTTCGTCAGCACCGGCGCGAAGCTCGGCAAGGACGAGGACAGTTACGTCCTCGCCGGCGACCTCACGATCCGCGGGGTGACCCGGCCGGTCGAGCTCGCGATCACCTTCGAGGGCAGCTCCAAGGACCCGTTCGGCAACGTCCGGGCGGGCTTCACCGGCACCACGAGCATCAGCCGCAAGGACTTCGGCCTCACGTACAACGCCGTTCTCGAGACGGGCGGCGTGCTCATCAGCGACAAGGTCAAGATCGAGCTGGACGTCTCGGCCATCAAGTCCTCCTGACCGCCCAGGTCCTCCCGACCGCCCGGCTCGCCAGGGGCGCTCAGCCCAGGCGGGTCACCGAGACGGTCACGCCCAGGGACGTCGAGGCACCACCGGAGTACACGCCGAACATCGGTGGGACGTCGTTGTAGTCCCGCCCGCGGGCGACCACTACGTGCTGCTCGCCCGCGGGCACGCCGTTGGTCGGGTCGAAGCCCCACCACTCACCCAGCCAGCCCTCGACCCAGGCATGGCTCTGCCCGCTGACGGTCTCGCCCACCGCGGCGTCCGCCGACGGGTGCTGGTAGCCCGACACGTAGCGGGCCGGCATGCCGGCGGCCCGCATCAGGACGAGCGCCAGGTGGGCGAAATCCTGGCACACGCCCACCCCCTGCTGCCACGCCTCGACGGCCGAGGTGCGCACCTCGGTCGTGCCAGGCTGGTAGCGCAGCTTCTCCCGCACCCAGTCACCGACCGCGGGCAGGAAGTCCGCGGGGGTGTTGGCGGCGGCGAGCTCGCGGGCGGCGGCCAGCAGCTCCGGGTGCTCCGGCGTCGAGACGGTGGGCCGGACGAACTCGACGAACCGGTCCGAGACGTGGTCATCGGTGAGGCCGTCCCAGCCGGGGACGTCCGTGGGCCGCGCCGGCGCGGGCGCTGTCTGCACGACCGAGCGCCCGGTGACGATCAGCTCGGTGTGCGGGGTGTGCAGGTCGAACGCGGTGACCTGGGTCCCCCAGTAGTCCCAGTAGCGGTAGGTGGACGAGGACGGCTCGGTGCGGACGGTGGCCTCGAGTGTGAGTTGCCGGTCCCCGGTCTGGGGGATGATCCGGGCCTCGTTGTACGAGGAGATCACCGGGCTGGCGTACCGGTAGCCCGTCGAGTGCTCGATCCGGATCTGCCAGCTCATCGTCGCCTGTCTCCCTCGTGTGCGGCGCCGCGCGCAGCCGTCGCCCGTTGTTGTTCCCCGCCCGCCGTCAGGCGGGCACCTCGCTCGCCCAGGTGCGCGGGCTGTCCCGGGCGAAGTACCGGGTGGTGACGGCCGCGCTGACCGCCGAGCAGGTCCGTTGCAGGGCGGCCAGCAGGTCGGGCATCTCGGCGACGAGCTCGTCGATGCTGCGGAACTCCAGCTCGGTGCGGGCCCGACCGACGGTGCGCCGGGCGGCGTCGTCCACGGTCGCCCGGACCAGGCCGCGGCTGGTGTCCAGCTCGGCGAGGATCTGCTCCGCGAGCGCCAGCGACCAGTAGATCGACCGCGGGAAGAGCCGGTCCAGCAGCAGGAACTCCGCGACCCGGGCCGCGTCCACCGCCCGCCGGTAGGTGCGCAGGTAGGCCTCGTGCGCGCCGCACGAACGCAGCAGGCTGACCCAGCTCTGCGAGCTCGGGTCGTCGCTGATGCTCGACGACAGCAGCCGGGCGGTCATGTCGACCCGCTCCAGGCTGCGCCCGAGCACCAGGAAGCGCCAGCCGTCGTCGCGCGCGAGGGTGGCGTCGACCAGTCCGGCCAGCATCGCCGTGCGTTCCCGCACGTAACGGAAGTACACGTGCGGGCCCATCCGGCGGGCGAGCTCCTCGGTGTGCGGCAGGTCGTTCCAGGTCGCGTTCAGGCACTCCCACACGTCACTGGAGACCACGACACGGGCACCGCGGGCGTTCTCCCGCGCCGCGGAGAGCGACCCGCGGATGCTGGAGGCGTTCGCGGCCCCGTAGGCGAGCACCTCGGTGACGTGCCGGGAGTCGGCGGGGCCGGACCGGTCGGCGACGCCCATCACGGCGAGCAGCTCGGCCCCGGCCGACGTCTCGTCCAGCCACGGGTCCTCGAGCACCCGATGGACGTGGACGTCCAGGATGCGCGCAGTGCACTCGGCCCGCTCCGCGTAGCGGCCGATCCAGAACAGCGACTCCGCGATGCGGCTCAACACAGCCCGTCCCCCTGCTGGTTCTGCTGCTCGGACTGCTGTTGCTGCTGCTCGTCGGACGAGTGCGGGCCGAGGTCGGGCCCGGCGGCGACCGCCGGCGTCAGGCCGGACCGCCGGCGCAGGAGCGCGGCCTCCTCCGGCGCGACCCGCTCGGGGGCGAGTACCCAGGTGTCCTTCGAACCGCCGCCCTGGCTGGAGTTCACGACCAGGCTGCCGCGGGGCAGCGCGACCCGGGTCAGCCCGCCGGGCAGCACCCAGATCCGGTTCCCGTCGTTCACCGCGAACGGCCGCAGGTCGACGTGGCGCGGCCCGAGGCGGTCATCGGCCAGAGTCGGGGAGGTCGACAGCTTCACCACCCGCTGTGCGATCCACCCGCGCGGGTCGGCGAGCACCCGCGCGCGCAGCGCGACCAGCTCGGCCTCGGTCGCCTGCGGGCCGATCACGATCCCCTTGCCGCCGGAGCCGTCCACCGGCTTGACCACCAGGGACTCGAGGTTGTCCAGCACATGGGCGCGCTGGTCCGGGTCCTCCAGCCGGAAGGTGTCGACGTTGCCGAGCGCCGGCTCCTCGCCGAGGTAGTAACGGATGAGGTCCGGGACGTAGGTGTACATCAGCTTGTCGTCGGCGACCCCGTTGCCGACCGCGTTCGCGATCGTCACGTTCCCGGCCCGGGCCGCGTTGAGCAGCCCCGCGCAGCCGACCATCGACTCGGGACGGAAGTGCAGCGGGTCGAGCCAGTCGTCGTCGACCCGGCGGTAGACAACGTGCACCGGCTGGTCACCCTCGGTGGTGCGCATCGTGACCCGGTTGTTCCGGACGGAGAGATCCCGGCCCTCGACCAGCTCCACACCCATCTGGCGGGCCAGCAGGGCATGCTCGAAGTAGGCGGAGTTGTACACGCCCGGGGTGAGCACCACGACGGTCGGGTCGGCGACCTCCGGTGGCGCTGCCACGCGCAGCGCGTGCAGCAGGTGGGTGGCGTAGTCGGCGACCGGGCGCACCCGGTGGGTGGAGAACAGCTCCGGGAACACCCGGGTCATCGCGCGCCGGTTCTCGATGACGTAGCTGACCCCGGACGGGACGCGGACGTTGTCCTCGAGCACCCGGAAGTCGCCGCGCTCGTCCCGCACCAGGTCGATGCCGCTGACATGCGCGCGGACGCCGTTCGGCGGGTCGATGCCGTGCGCCGCACGGTGGAAGTGCGAGCTGGACAGCACCAGCCGGCGGGGCACGATGCCGTCCGCGAGGACGTCGGCGCGCCCGTAGACGTCGTCGAGAAACGCCTCGAGCGCGCGCACCCGCTGGGTCACGCCCCGCTCGATGACGTCCCACTCGTCGCAGGAGAGCAGCCTGGGCACCAGGTCCAGCGGAAACGGCCGCTCCTCGCCGAACAGGTTGAAGGTGATGCCGGCGTCCCGGAAGGCACGGTCGAGCGCGATCTTGCGGGCCGCGAGGTCGGAGCTGCTCAGCGGCTGCAGCGCGTCGTGCAGGGCGGTGTACACCTCCCGGGGGCGATGCGCCGCGTCGAAGACCTCGTCCCAGGCGGCCGCTGCCGCGACCTCCACCGGATACCCCTCGAAAAGGTCCGCCACGCGGAGGAGCGTAGGTGCTCCGTGTTACCTGCGAATGTCGTCGTGACCGCGCCCCTGCCCCCGGTCCGCGCAGGCATGGGGAAGTATGTAGGCGCGACCGATGCGACGACGCACCGAACGACGCACCGAAAGGCGAACGATGACCACTCTGCTGGTGACCGGGGCCGCCGGTTTCATCGGGTCCAACTTCGTCAGGTACTGGCTGGGGACGCACCCCGGCGACCGCATGGTCGCGCTCGACGCGCTGACCTACGCGGGCTGCCGGGAGAACCTCGCCGACCTCGAGGACGGGATCACGTTCGTCCACGGCGACATCCGTGACCGTGAGCTCATCGAGTCCACGCTGCGCGAGCACCGTGTGGACGTCGTGGTCAACTTCGCCGCCGAGTCCCACAACAGCCTGGCGATCATCCGTCCCGGCGAGTTCTTCTCCACCAACGTCATGGGCACGCAGACCCTGCTGGAGGCGGCGCGGACCGTCGGGGTCGCGCGCTTCCACCAGATCTCCACCTGCGAGGTCTACGGCGACATGGACCTCGACGACCCCGGCGCCTTCACCGAGGACTCCCCCTACCTGCCCCGGACCCCGTACAACGCCGCCAAGGCCGGCTCGGACCACGCCGTCCGCTCCTACGGGTACACCTACGGCCTGCCGGTGACCATCACCAACTGCTCGAACAACTACGGTCCGTTCCAGTTCCCGGAGAAGGTCATCCCGCTGTTCGTGACGCGGGCGCTGCAGGGCCAGTCGCTGCCGCTCTACGCCTCCACGAAGAACCGGAGGGAATGGCTGCACGTGGTGGACCACTGCCGGGCCATCGAGGCGGTGCTCGAGCGCGGCGCTGTCGGTGAGACCTATCACGTCGGCTCCGGCATCGAGGCCGACATCGAGACCATCGCCGACCTCATCCTCGGCGAGCTGGGCCTGCCCGCCTCGCTGAAGACGATCGTGCCGGACCGTCCCTCCCACGACCGCCGCTACCTGCTGGACTCCGGCAAGCTGCGCACGACGCTCGGCTGGGAGCCGCGGATCAGCTTCGCGGACGGGATGAAGGCCACCATCGGGTGGTACCGGGACAACGAGGCGTGGTGGCGTCCCCTGCTCGGCCGCTCCCCCGTTTCGGAGACCGCCTGGCAGAGCTGACCCTCCCGAGCCGATCCGCACCACGGCGGTCTACCTCAGATCAATGGAGCGGGCCGGGAAGGCACTGCCGGCCGCGATCGGCGAGCTCACCCCGGACACGGTCGTCGACCTCTGGGTGCGTTACGTCACGGACTGGCGGTCCGGCTGTCGTGATCGCCTGGCACAGAGAACAGCGCGCGCCGCGGGTGCTGGCCGGCACCGGCTCGGTGTCCGACGATGTGGCGTGAACTGGCCTGGGCCGGGTCGAGCTGGGCCTGTCCGCCTCGCTGAAGACGGCCCGGGTGCCACAGTGCTCCGCGGCTCCTCCGCGGCTCCGTGGCTCCGTGGTGCTCGGTGGTTCCGCGGAACACCATGATCGAAAAGGCGTCATGATCGGCGA
>NZ_SJXI01000083.1:0-67735 GCF_004337455.1 Parafrankia sp. BMG5.11
ACCAACGGTCCGCGACGTGCAGCCGCGAACCGTACCAGCGGGTCTTGTAGTCGAGTTGCCGGCGGATCTCACCCATCCCGACGTCCGAGACGGCGCGGGCGAGCCGCCGGTTGCGGACCATCCCGGCGACGTGCAGATCCTCGACCACGATCACGTCGTGGGACCGGGCGAGCCGTGTCGTGAGCTTGTGCAGCCCGTCGCGGCGCTGGCTCGCGACCCGGACATGGATCGTCGCGAGCTGGCGGCGCGCTGCCGGCGCCCAGCGCTGCCCGGCTTCGACCGGGCATAGGCCCGCGACGCGCGACGCAGTTTCCGTAGCGCGGCGGCGTGCCGTTTCGGGTTCGCCACCGTCTCGCCGCTGGAGAGGACCGCGAGGTGTTTCACGCCCAAGTCGACGCCGACCGTGCCGCCCGTCCGCTGACGGCGGGTCGGCCGTTCAGAAACGTCCCGGTCGGCCTCGACGGTGAACGCCACGAGCCAGCGGCCAGCCGTCCGGGACACCGTCGCGCCGCCCAGCCGCGCCCGGCCGTCCGCCAGCCGCGACGTGAGCGCGCCCATCGGCTCGTGGACCTTGACCCGGCCGATTCGGGGCAGCTTCACGTGCAGGTCGCCGGCCGGGCCGTAGGCACCGGTGGTGTAGCGGAACGAGTCGCGGGCTTTCCCGCGCTTCTTGAACCGGGGAAAGCCGACCCGGCGGCCCTTCCGCTTTCCCTTCCGGGAGTCGGTGAAGTTCTTCAGTCCACAGGCAAGCTGGTCCAGCCCGGCCGAGTACGCCTCCTTCGAGCACTCGTCCCACCACGGGGCGACCTCCCGCTTGGCAGCGTTCCAGGCAAGCCGCAGCGCGGGCAGCGTCCACGGCACCGGGGTGAGCAGGTCGCCGTCCAAGCCGTAGGACTTCTCCGCGTCGCGCTGCGCAAACGCGGCCTTCACCCGGGCCAGGCCCCAGTTGTAGGCGAACCGGGCCGCCCCCGCGTGGCGACGCAGGTTCGCGGCCTGGACGTCGTTCGGGTCGAGCGCGAACCGATACGCCTGCAACGTCCTCATTCGGCCGCCTCAGTGGCAGCGGCGACCGCGCGGCGGGCTCGGTTCGCGGCGGCGCGGCGGCCGTACAGCCGGGCGCACATCGAGGTCAGGATCTCGGTGATGTCGCGGACCAGGTCGTCATCGACCTCGGCCGGGTCCACGACGAGTAGGCGGCGGGCGACCGCCCGACTCACCCGTCCGGCCGCGTTCAGCCCGGCCACCAGGTCGACGGCACGGCGCTCCCGGGCGGCGGAGATCATCACCCGGGAGACCGCCTCGAGCCGCTCGGCCGGCGGCTGCCGTGGGGCGAGCAGGAAGGGCGCCGCGGAGGCCACCGCCTCCGCCGCCACGGCGCTCACCACGCTCTCCCAGTCCAGGACGGGGCTGGCGACATCGACGTGATGGCCGAGCCCGGCGAGGCACTCGGCGGCCCGCACGGCCGCCTGGGCGATCTCGCCGTCGACCGCGGCACCGGACCACGCCCGGGTGGTGACGGCCACCCGCAGCCGCCCCGGGTCGGCGGTGACCTCGTCGGCGTAGCGGCCGGTGGGCGGCGGGGCGGTGAACGCGTCACCGAGCCCTGGGCCGGCGACGACGTCCAGGAGCCGGGCGGTGTCGCGGACCGTTCTGGTCAGGGCGAACTCGGAGAGCATCCCGAGCAGGCCCATCCCGGTGTCGGCGCCGACGGGGGTGCGCCCGCGGCTCGGCTTCAGCCCGGCCAGCCCGCAGCACGACGCGGGGACGCGCAGCGAGCCCGCGCCGTCGTTGCCGTGGGCCAGCGGAACCGCGCCGGCCGCGACAAGGCCCGCGGCGCCGCCGCTGGAGCCGCCGACCCCGCGGTCGAGGTTCCAGGGGTTGCGGGTCGGTCCGTACCGGACCGCCTCGGTGGCGAAGTTGAGGCCCAGCTCCGGCGCGGTCGTCAGGCCCATCGTGACCAGCCCGGCCGCCCGGAAGCGGGCCATGAGCTCGTGGTCCTCCTGGGCCGGCACACCCGGGCCGAGGGCGCGGCTGCCGCAGTAGAAGGGAACTCCCCGGGCCATCGGGCCGATGTCCTTGATCAGGAACGGCACTCCGGTGAACGGGCCGTCCCCGTGATCGAGCGCCGGGGTGAACAGCGGCGCGGCCAGCCCGTTGATCTTCTCGTTCACCGTCTCCAGGGCCCGCCGGGCGGCCTGTTCGACCTCGGCGGCGCTGACCTCGCCCCGGCGGATCAGCCCGCTCAGGCCGACCCCGTCATGGCATGCGTACTCGTGAGTCTCCATCGATCTTTCCTGTTCGGAGGCAGGGGACATCGGCGGCCGGCCCCGTCCGGGCACCGGCCGCGAGGTTGATCGTTTCGATGGCGACTCAGGCTCGCATGCGGCGCATGCATCCCCCCTCCGGCCGGCCGCCGTCCATTGGGTTTCCGGCTGGCAGCGGGGCTGCGGGCCCACTCGGACGGCGCTACCCGGAGTACGTCACCCGGAGTACTTCGTCAGCACGCGGAACGTCAGGAAACACCGGGTGGAAATCCCGGGAAAACGTCGCCGGTATGCGCTCGCCGGCATTCCGGGCCGGCGGCGCGGTGTTCGGACGGCCGTTCATCGAGCGGGCGCCGGCGCGACAGCGGGCGTTCGACCCCACGTCCCCAGCGTCGGCGAGTGCGGCCCGGCCGCCCGGACCCCGCACGGAAACCTGCTGGTCACGATGCTCGTACAGGCTCGCGGGAGACGCCGCGGGCGGTCGCTGGAACAGGTACTCCCGCGGAGTTCCGCAGGGAAACCTGACGGTCACCCTTTGGAGCCCCACACCGGCACCACGGTGCATAAGAACCGTACGCGCCGTTCGCGACTTCCGTCTTGTGTGCGATGGTTTGTGTCGAGAGGTTCCAGGCTGTTATTGACGGGCTGAAAAGGTGATCGGTGTGGTCGACGGACGTCCGGCGCAGGAGGCTCGGCGGGCCGGAGGCCGGGCGGAACGGGCCATCCGGATCACCACCGTGATCGCGGTGGCCACGGTCGCGGCCGTGGCGGGTTTCGTCTCCTACCGCCACATGCGCGGCGTCGCCCTGCAGTACGGCGAGGACGCGATGACCTCGGCCGTTCTCCCGTTCAGCGTGGACGGGCTGATCGTGGCCGCGTCGATGACGATGCTGGCCGACCGGCGGGCCGGCCGGCGGCGGTCCTGGCTGTCCTACACACTGCTGATGCTGGGGGCGTGCGCGTCACTGGCGGCGAACGTCCTGCACGCCGAGCCGACCACCGCAGCCCGGATCATCGCCGGCTGGCCTCCGCTGGCACTGCTCGGCTCGTACGAGCTGCTCATGCGCCAGATCCACCCGACCAGCCGGCGGACAGCCCGCCAGCAGGCCGCCGCCGCGGCGCCGGCCGACGTCCCGACTGTCGATCCCCAGGCTGATGGCCCAGCTGCCGGTGGGCAGCCGGGCGGTGGGCAGCCGGGCGGTGGGCAGCCGGTTCCGGCGCCGGGGTCCATTCCGCCGCAGCGGCAGCGGATGCCCGCCGTCGGCGGCGACTTCCCGGCTGGCACCCCCGCTCCCGCCGCGACAGCTCCCGCGGCGACCGACAACGCTGTGGCCGACAACGTTGTGGCCGACAGCACGGTGGCGGTGGTCGACCTCTCGGTGACCGCACCCATGGTCACGCCCGCCCCCGCGACGGCCCAGGCCCTCGACCCGGCACCCGGGCGGACGCCTGCGCCGGGCCCGGCCGTCCCGACAGGCGCCTCGGCAACCGTCCCGACAGACGGGCCGGCGTCCACGGCCGGGGCCGGCTCCGCCGGCGGAGTGGACACCGTGGACTCCTCGGTGAAGCGCGAGGCGATCATTCGCGCGCTGGACGAGACCGGCGGTTCGGCGACCTCGGCGGTCACCCTGCTCGGCCGGTGGGGCATCACGGTGAGCAAGAGCTGGGTGTACCAGGTGCGCAAGGAGACCCGGCACGCCGACGTGCAGACCGGGCCGCTGGTCATGCCCACCCACCGTGCCCATCCCGCCAGCCGCGGGCGGCGGCGCGGTATGGCGCCCGACCGGCCGCTCGTGGCACCGAGGACGACCGGGGGCTGACGCCCGCCGTTCGTTGGCCGCGCCCCCGCAGTGACTAGAGGGCGCGCAGCAGAACGCGCAGCGCCTGGTCGAAGTGCTCCCGCTGCTCAGCCGTGAGGTGGTTCGCCAGCCGCGCGATGTTGGCGGCGTGCCCGGTGAACGCGGTATCGATGACGGCGAGGCCCTTGTCGGTCAGCCCGACCCGGAAGCTGCGCCGGTCGTCGGGATCCAGGTTGCGCTTCACCAGGCCGGCGGCCTCCAGCCGGTCGAGCCGGTTCGTGATGCCGGCCCGCGACATCATCAGCGACGCGGAGAGCTGCGAGGGGATCAGCACGCACGGCGGGCCGGTGCGGCGCAGCGTGGCGAGCACGTCGAACTCGCCGGGAGTCAGGCCGTGCTTGTCGAGCTCGCCCTCCATGCTCGCGGTGAGCCCGGCGATGAACATCTTCATCCGGGCGAACATCCCCATCGCGCTCAGATCAAGATCGGGGCGCTCGCTCTGCCACTGCTCGACGATGCCGTCGATCTGGTCGGGCTCCGCCCCACTGATGCACGCGTCCGTACCGCCGTCCATGCAATGAGCTTATTTGATCATCGATGGTTCGCCCAGAAATAATTCGAGCCTGTACTATCAGGCCGCGTACTATTCGACAGCGAACCAGATGCCGGGCCACTCCCGGTGACCACCTCGACTGACAGCAACCACCGGACACGAGGAGATCTTCCGTGACCGTTTCCACCGACGTCGTCGGCGACGGGCACCCGCCCGCCGCGGTCGGGTCACCAGGGGCGAGTAGCCAGCTCGACCCGCGACGCTGGCTGGCGCTCAGCATCATCGCGGTCGCCCAGCTCATGGTCGTGCTCGACGCGTCGATCGTGACGATCGCCCTCCCGCACGCCCAGAGCGACCTGGGCATCTCCACCGCCAACCGGCAGTGGGTCATGACCGCCTACACCCTGGCGTTCGGCGGCCTGCTCCTGCTCGGCGGGCGCATCGCCGACTTCCTCGGACGCAAGAGGATCTTCATCTGGGGCCTGGTCGGCTTCGCGGCCGCCTCGGCGCTGGGCGGCGCCGCTCCCAACGCCGAGTTCCTTTTCGCGGCCCGGGCCCTGCAGGGTGCCTGCGCGGCGCTCCTCGCCCCAGCGGCACTCTCCCTGATCACCGTGACGTTCACCGAGGGCAAGGAGCGCGCCCGCGCCTTCGGCGTCTACGGCGGGATCTCCGGTGGCGGCGCGGCGATCGGGCTCATCGTCGGCGGGCTGCTCACCGAGTACGCGTCCTGGCGCTGGTGCCTGTTGGTCAACGTCCCGATCGCCCTCGCCACCGCCGCGGCCGCGCTGCCCATCGTGCGGGAGAGCAAGGCCGAGGGCACACCGAGCTACGACATCCCCGGCGCGGTGACCGTCACCGCCGGCCTGCTCGCACTCGTGTACGGGTTCACCGTCGCGGCCGACGACGGCTGGGGCTCGGCGACCACGATCGGCCTGCTCGCCGGCGCGGTGGCGCTGCTCGCGGTGTTCGTCGTGATCGAGACACGCACGGCCGCCCCGCTGCTGCCGATGCGCGTGCCGCTGGAACGCAACCGAGGCGGCTCCTTCCTGGCGTCGCTACTCATCGGCGGCGGCCTGTTCGCGATGTTCCTGTTCCTCACCTTCTACTTCCAGTCGACGCTCGGGTACAGCGCGCTGCGCAGCGGCTTCGCCTTCCTGCCGTTCAGCGCGGGCATCATCCTCTCGGCCGGTCTGGCCAGCCAGTTCCTCCCCCGGGTGGGGCCGACGATACTGATGATCATCGGCACCGCGCTGGCCGCCGGCGGGCTGGTCCTGCTCAGCCAGATCGGGGCGGACTCCAGCTACGCGGGCCACGTCCTGCCCGCCGAGATCCTGATCAGCCTCGGGATGGGCCTCGCGTTCGTCCCGATGTCCAGCGTCTCCCTGCTGGGGGTCGCCGACCACGACGCCGGTGTGGCGAGCGCGCTGGTCAACACCACCCAGCAGGTCGGCGGGTCACTCGGCGTCGCGCTGCTGAACACCGTGTACGCGACGGCGGTCTCGGACTACCTGGGCTCGCACGGCACCGGCGCGGCCGCGCAGCGGCAGGCGGCCATCGAGGGCTACACCACGTCGTTCGTATGGAGCGCCGGGCTCGTGGGGATCGCCCTGGTCGCGGTGATCCTGCTGGTCCGTGCGGGCCGGGACGACGTCCCCGCGGTCGACGGGGTGCCCGTCCACGCGGGCTGATCGCGTCTGCCGGCCGATCAGCCCTTCGGCTGGCCGGCCGGCAGATCGGCTCCGGCTGGCCGGGCTGATCAGCCGGCGGAGCGGGAGCGCGCCGGGGCCGCGTGGGTGCCGTCCCGCGGGCTCAGGCCACGCCCCAGGTCGCGGACCTCCTGGTTCGCGGCGAGCAGGCCCTCGTGCAGCCCCCGCAGCACGGTCCGCGCCGCGACCGGGTCGGCCGCCGCAGCGTCCTCGGCCGCGGCGGCGGCCCGCTCGAGCTCGGCGAGCCGCCGCTGCATCCCGTCGTGGAGGTCGCGGGCCATCCGGCGGCGCTGCGCGGCCTGCGCGTCGGCCTCGCGCAGGTGCGCCTCCCGCGTCTCGACCAGCCGGGCCCGGACGGCGACCTGCAGCTGGGCGTTCTCCAGCGCGAGGCGCCCGGCCCGCAGCGCCGCGTCGGTGAACGCACCGTGATGGCCGAGCGCGGGATCACCCGTCACCACGGCGAGCGGCTCGCCGGCCCGGGTGCGGACGTCGCGCGTCCAGCGGGGACCGCGCGGTTCCACCGGGGCGACGGCCGGCCGGCCGTCCACGTCGACATACCCCGCGCCGCCGGGCAACCGGAAGTACACCTCGACCGTCGGGTCGTGCAGGACGGCACGCAGCGCGTCGCGGACGCTGCGCACGGTCGCCGGCGCGGCGAGACGGAGCACCCGGTCGGCGGCGGTGGCCACGCCGAGCACGCGGCGGCCGGTGGCGACCACCAGCATCGCCGGGAACACCGCCAGAACAGCGCCCTGCGACGCGACCGCCCCCAGCACCCGGCTCAGGTCATCGGCCTCGATGGCCGGTGCCAGCAGGGCCGCGCCGGCCATCGCCACGCCCACCCCGAGCAGCACCAGCGGCGCGACGGCGCGCTCCGGGCCGCGCACCCGCCGGAGCCGTCGGATCAGCAGAACCGCGAAACCGACCGCGAGCAGCGGGTTGACCACCTGGTACGCGTCGCTGATCGCACCGAAGACGTCCTCGTCGGCCAGGGGCGCGGGCCACCAGACGTCCGGGGCGTACCCGTTCCACTCGGGCCGCGAGGCGAGGATGCTCCACAGCATCAGCGGCCCGAGCACGATCGCCATCAGCACCAGGATCGCCCGGTCGGCCCGCCCGATGAACCGCCCGTCGGGGTAGAGCAGCAGCGCGGTGCAGAACAGCAGATAGAACTGGCAGCTGCCGGCGATGCCCAGCAGCGGCAGCACGCCGGTGTCCCAGCTCATCGTCCACGTCGTGAGCCAGGCGAGACCGGCCCCGGCGAGCAGGACGCCGGTGCGCCGCAGCAGCGCCGACCCGGCCAGCAGGACGCCGGCGGTGGTCAGCGAGCCGGCGACGAGAATGTTCAACGCCGCCAGCGCGGGCTCGTGACGCAGGTAGGGCCAGCCGGCGCAGAGCGTCCCCGCGGCGACCGCGGCACCGGCGCCCACCGCCGGCAGCAGCGGACGCGCCACCGCCCACCCCCGCCGGACCAACCGTGCCAACGGGTGCGCCATGTGCCCCGGGCGCGGCGTCAGCGCGCACCGCCGACGGGGACGCTGACAAGTACCGTCGTCCCCGCACCGGGCGGGCTGGTCAGCAGCATGCTGCCGCCCGCGGCGTCGACCCGGTCCCGCAGGCCGGCCAGGCCCCCGGCGGTGCCGGCCGCGGCGCCGCCGCAGCCGTCGTCGCGGACCTCGGCCTCGAGCCGGGCCTCACCGCCGGTCAGCCGCACCCACACTGCGCCGGCCCCGGAGTGCTTCACCGCGTTCGCCAGCGCCTCGCAGACCGCGAAGTACACCGTGCGCTCGGCGAGGTCGCCGTAGGGGGCGGTGCCGGTGAGCTCGACGCGCAGGTCCACGGGCAGCCCCGGGCGGCCGGCCGCGTCCCGGACCGCCCCGGCCAGGCCGGCGGTACGCAGGATCTCCGGGTCCAGACCGCGGGCGACGTTGCGGACCTCCGCGTTCGCCGCCAGCAGCCCCGCCCGGATGTCCCGGAACACCGATGCCGTGCTGTCCGGATCGTCGTCGGTGGACCACTCCGCCGCGCTCGCCGACATCGCCAGCGCGAGCAGGCGTTGCTGCACACCGTCGTGCAGATCACGCGCGATGCGGTTGCGCTCGGCGGCCTCGGCATCCTCGACGCGCCGCTGGGCGGCCCGGGTCTCCACCAGCTGCGCCTGGATGGCGACCTGGAGCTGCGCGTTCTGCAGCGCCAGCCGCGCGGCCCGCAGCGCGGCCTCGGTGAACGGTGCGTGCCGACGCAGCAGCGGCCCGCCGGTCACCACCGCGAGCCGCTCCCCCGAGGTCGCCGTCACCTCCTGGCGCCAGGCCTGCGGCCGCCCGTCCGGGTCGGCCGCCTCCCCGTCGACGTCGACGAAACGATGCTCCTCGGGCAGCCAGAAGAAGACGTCCACGGTGCCGTCGCGCAGCACGCTGCGCAGCGCGTCCCGGACGGCGCCGACCGTCGCCGGGCCGCCGCCGAGACGCAGCATGCGATCGGCCGCCGTCGCCGCGGCGACGGCGCGCCGCACCATCGCGACGAGCAGCGCGAGCGGGAACACCGCCAGCGCGGCGCCCTGCGCGGCGATACCGTCGGCGACGTGCCCAGGCCGGTGGTTCTCCAGCGTGGGTGACAGCGCCGCCAGGCAGAGCACGACGACGCCCAGCACGGCGAGCGCGGGCGCGATCAGCGAGCGCTCCAGCCCGTAGAGCCGGGCGCAGCGCCGCACGAGCAGGCCGACGAACACCACCGCGAGCACCGGGTTGACGACCGTGTAGAGGTCGCTGACGAACCCGAACACGGCCTCGTCGGACAGCAGGGACGGCCAGCGGACCTCCGGCGCGAACCCGTTCCACTCCGGTTCGGCCACGATGATCGCCACCACGGCCAGCAGGCCGAACGCCACGGTGGTGGCCATGGCCGCCCACCAGTCCGCCCGTCCGGTGAGCCGCCCGTCCGGGTAGAGCAGCACCCCCCAGCCGAGCACGACGAAGAACAGCGCGTTCGCGAACAGGCCGATCGCCGGAAGCGGTCCGACCTCCCGGCACAGCAGCCAGGTGGCGGCCCAGCACAGCCCGGCCGCGATGGCGAGCAGACCGGTGCGGCGCAGCGCGGCGAGGCTGGCGAGCAGGATCCCGGAGGTGACGAACGCGCCGGTCACGAAGGCGTTGACCGCGGCCGCCGCGGGCTCGGCACGCCAGTACGGCCATCCGGCGGCGAGGGCGAGACCGCCCGCCACCGCGCCGAGCGCGAGGGCCGCCGACGCTAACCGGTACCGGCCCCAGCGGTCCGTTGCCGGGCCGATCACGATCGTCGACACGGATCCCCTCCGCCGGCCGCCACGTGGCGTGGGCGGCTGTGCAGTTACGCGTTCACAGCGCGGTCACCGAAGCCGCCGCTCTGCGTGGCGATCGTCGCACGCTCACGGACAGCCACGGCCGCCTGGGATCACGCACCGCCCGGCCGGGGGACGACTGATCGACCAACTGGGGGTCACAACGACGCTCACCCGGAGCCCACCCCCGACGCGCCAGAGGAATGGTCGCAGAAGCGAAATGCTTGCACCTGCGACATCGGGCTTTCCGCCTTGTAGCCGCAATATTGTTTTCGTGTCACGGTATTCGCGTGAAGGACTTCAGCCCGCCGAATCCAGCTCCGGAAAATGCGGCGAACGACGATCGGGCACACCATTCGCGCGGCGCCGTCCACGGGCACGGGCACGGGCACGGGCACGGGCACGGGTCACGGCACCGCGGCTGGGAGCGGCTGCGTCTCCCGCACCCCCACCGCCACTCGCACGGCCTGTCCGGCCGGATGGACGCGGAGGCCGCGTCCGCGGAGGGGATACGGGCGCTGCGGAACTCCCTGGTGATCCTCGGTGTCACGGCCGTCTGTCAGTTCGTCGTTGTCCTGCTCTCCGGGTCGGTGGCCCTGCTCGGAGACACCATCCACAACGCCGCGGACGCGCTGACCGCGCTTCCCCTCGCGGTCGCGTTCTGGCTGGGCCGGCGGCCGGCGACCCGCCGGTTCACCTACGGGTACGGCCGTGCGGAGGACCTGGCCGGCATCGCGGTGGTGCTCGTCATCGCCGCGTCCGCGGGGGTGGCCGCATACGAGGCGGTGGACCGGCTGATCCATCCGCGGGACGTGTCGCATCTGCCGGCGGTGGCGGTGGCCGGCCTGCTCGGATTCATCGGCAATGAATGGGTCGCCCGCTACCGGATCGAAACAGGCCGGAGAATCGGGTCGGCGGCACTGGTCGCCGACGGGCTGCACGCCCGCACGGACGGATTCACCTCGCTGGCCGTGCTGATCGGCGCCGGCGGGGTCGGGCTGGGCTGGCAGCTGGCGGACCCGCTGATCGGCCTCCTGGTCACGGTCGCGATCCTCGCGGTGCTGCGGGACGCGGTCCGGGAGGTCTACGAGCGCCTGATGGATGCCGTTGATCCCGGGTTGGTCGACGCGGCGGAGGCCGCGCTGGCCGCGACGGCCGGGGTACGCGGGGTCGGCGCGCTGCGGCTGCGGTGGATCGGCCACCAGCTCCGCGCCGAGGCCGACATCCTCGTGGACGAGCACCTGACCGTCGTCGACGCGCACGCGATCGCGGTGGAGGCCGAGCACTCCATGATCCACGCCGTCTCCCGACTGACCGCGGCGACGGTCCACACGGATCACGCGTCCACCGCGTCGTCGGGCGGCAGGCACGAGGCTTTGGCCCACCACCTCCATCAGGTCGGACCCGCCGGATAGCGGCACGAAGGCCGCCCGGGGCGATCAGCACGTCGCGGCGGGGGCGAGCGCGTCGCGGACGACCCTGCCGACGGCGGCCGTCTCGAGCAGGAAGCCGTCGTGACCCGACGCGGAGGGGACGAGGCGCAGCTCGGTGCCCAGGTGGCGGGCGAGCTCGGCCTGCAGGCGCGGCGGGTAGAGGCGGTCGCTGTCGATGCCGGCGACCGTCACCGGGACGGGGCAGGCCCGCAGCGCCGCCGGCACGCCGCCACGGCCGCGGCCGGCGTCCTGGCTCATCATCGCCGCGGTCAGCGTGAGGTAGCTGCCGGCGTCGAAACGGTGCGCCAGCTTCGCCCCGTGATGCTCGACGTAGGACGCGGCGGCGTAGCGGCCGTCCGCCTGCACCGCGTTGCCGAACCGGTGGGCCAGCTCGCGCTCGCTGCGGTAGCTGACCTGCCCCATCTGCCGGGCCAGGCCCAGCCCGACGTGCGGCCCGGCCCCGGGCGGGCGGTCGTGGTAGTCACCGCCGTGCCAGTTCGGGTCGGCACGGATCATCGCAAGCTGGGTGGCGTAGAGCGCGATCTGTTCGGCGGTCGCCGCCGCTCCGCAGGCGATCACGACGGCGCGCCGTACCCGGGCGGGGAACGCCAGCGCCCATTCCAGCGCCCGCATCCCGCCCATCGAGCCGCCGATGACGGCCGCCCACCGGCCCACGCCGAGCTCGTCGGCCAGCAGGGCCTCCGCCCTGACCTGGTCGCCGACGGTGATCTCCGGCCAGCGGCCACCCCAGGGACGTCCGTCGGGTGCGGCGGAGGCCGGGCCCGTGGTGCCCTGACAGCCGCCGAGGACGTTCGGGCAGACGACGAAGAACCGGTCGGTGTCGAGGACGGCGCCCGGCCCCACCAGCCCACCCCACCAGCCCGGGGTCGGATGCCCCGGCCCGGCGCCGCCGGCGGCGTGACTGTCGCCGGTGAGCGCGTGCAGCACCAGCACGGCGTTACCCGCGTCGGGCGCGAGCGTGCCCCACGTCTCGTAGGCGATCGTCACCTCGGGCAGCGAACCACCGCGTTCCAGGGTCAGCGGGCCGGCCGACCTGACGAACCGGCGATCTCCCACCGGGTCGCCGGGGCGCCACGCCGCCGACGCCGGCGGCGACGGCGACGGCGACGGCGACGGCGGTGCCGGCCGCGGACCCGACGGTGGCCGGGGTGGCGGCGCCGGCTGGCTGGCGGGTGCGGCGTCCTGACGCTGGTCGGTCATCCGGACTTCGCGGCCCGGAAGCCCGCGTCGAGGTCGGCGAGGATGTCGTCGATGCCCTCGATGCCCACCGACAGCCGGATCAGGTCGGGGGTGACCCCGGTCGCCGCCTGTTCGGCGTCGGTGAGCTGCGAGTGGGTGGTCGTCGCCGGGTGGATGACCAGCGAGCGGACGTCGCCGATGTTGGCGAGGTGGCTGAACAGCTCCAGGCCCTCGACGAACTTCCGGCCCGCCGCCGCACCGCCCTCGATACCGAACGCCAGCACGGCGCCCGCGCCGCGGGGCAGGACCCGGCTCGCCCGCTCGTACCACGGCGAACCGGCCAGCTTCGGGTAGGCGACCCAGCTCACCTCGTCGCGCGCCCGCAGCCACTCGGCGACCCGCTGGGCGTTGGCGCTGTGCCGCTCCATCCGCAGTGACAGCGTCTCCAGGCCCTGCAGGAACAGGAAGGAGTTGAGCGGCGCGACGGCCGGGCCGAGGTCGCGCAGGAGCTGCACCCGGGCCTTGGCGATGTAGCTGCCGTGACCGAGGGCGTCCCAGTAGACCAGGCCGTGGTAGCTCGGGTCGGGGGTGGTGAAGTTCGCGAACCGCCCGCTGGCGCCGTAGTCGAACCGGCCGCTGTCGACGATGATCCCGCCGATCGAGGTGCCGTGGCCGCCGATGAACTTGGTCGCCGAGTGCACGACGATGTCGGCGCCGTGCTCGAACGGCCGGTACAGGTAGGGCGTCGCCAGGGTGTTGTCGATGATCAGAGGTATCCCGGCCTCGTGCGCGACGGCCGCGACGCCCTCGGTGTCGAAGACGTCCCCGCGCGGGTTGCCGATCGTCTCGCCGTAGAAGGCCCGCGTCTCGGGGCGTACCGCGGCCCGCCAGGCGTCAAGGTCGTCCGGGTTGTCGACGAACGACACCGAGACGCCGAACTTGGGCAGCGTGTAGTGGAACAGGTTGTAGGTGCCGCCGTAGAGGTTCGCGGAGCTGACGATGTGGTCGCCGGCCTCGGCCAGGTTGAGGATCGCCAGCGTCTCCGCCGCCTGCCCCGATGCCGTGGCGAGCGCGCCGATCCCGCCTTCGAGGGCGGCGACGCGCTGCTCGAAGACGTCCTGGGTGGGGTTCATGATCCGGGTGTAGATGTTGCCCGGCTCGCCGAGCGCGAACAGCGCGGCCGCGTGGTCGGTGTCGCGGAAGACGAAGCTCGTCGTCTGGTAGATCGGGACGGCTCGCGCACCGGTCGTCGGATCGGGCTGGGCGCCCGCGTGGATCTGCTGCGTCTCGAACGACCAGTTCGACTCGGTCATGGCGGAAGTCCCCCTCTGGCGGTGGTGGTACGGCGGAGCCTGGTTCGGGGTGGTTCTCGGACGGCGGCGTGGACGGGGGGCCTCACGGGGTGCGCCACGCCCATCTCATGGCCTGGCCGGCCCCCCGGCGCACATCCGTTGGTCGCGGGCGGGTGGCCGTTCGGCACCTCGGCCCGGGGCCGGAAGAAGGATGCCCCGCCCGGAGCGGAATGGCGCGGATACACGCCGCACCGGCACCACTCCGCCGGGTCATGGCCTGGCAGCGCGTCGGCCGAACGGCCCCGCTCGCAGTGCGGGTCACAGCGGTGCCGGACCACATGTACGGGACGGCGGGCGCCACCGGACGGATGCGTGCGGCTTGCGGGAGCAGCGCGAGCGTGGGAGCGCAGGAGCAGCGCGAGCGTGGGACCGTGGGAGCGGGGTGTCGCGCTCGCCCGACGGGAACTAGCCGAGCGGCCGGCCGCCGGTACAGGCGGCCGAGGTGACGCGGAGCAGATCGATGTACTCCCGACGCACCAGCATCAGCGGAGTCGACATGCCCGAACCGAAACACGCCTAATACCGGGCCGACAACACGCGTCCAACGTGTCCCACACCACACTCCTGTGTGTCACCAACCCAACCCCGAACGTCCTGTGGACCCACGACCTCGCCCTTCACGGAAAACTACTTCTCCGATCGGGAAAGGGAGTAAAGTCCCGCCGACGCATCCCGCCCGGAGCAGGGAGGCTCGCATGCCCGACTCCCCCGACTCCCCCGCTCGTCCGCGCGCCGCGAGCGCGGGTGCCGCGCGACTCCCCGTCCTCGACCTGCGCGACTACACCGCGCCGGACGGCCGTGCCGACCGCCGGGACTTCCTCGACGCACTGCGCGCGGCCTGCCGCGATCCGGGCTTTCTCCAGCTGACCGGGCACGGCGTACCTTCCGGCCTCACGGAGCGGATCATCGCGGTGAGCCGCGCGTTCTTCGACCTGCCGCTCGCTGCCAAACTCGAGATCGAGAACGTCCACTCCCCGCACTTCCGCGGCTACACCCGCCTCGGGCACGAGATAACCCGGGGCAGGCCGGACCTCCGCGAGCAGATCGACATCTCCGACGAGCGGCCGGCCCGCGTCCTCGGGCCGGACGACCCGCCCTACCTGCGTCTGGACGGGCCCAACCAGTGGCCGGCGGCGCTGCCGGAGCTGCGCGTGGCCGCCCTCGCCTACCTGGCCGAGCTTGGGCGCGTCGCGCGGGTGCTGGTGCGTGCGCTCGCCGAATCGCTGGGGCTGCCGCCCGACCACCTGGACCCGACCTTCTCCGCCGAGCCCCGCTCCCATCTGAAACTGCTGCGCTACCTGCCGACCCCCGCCGGCAGCACCACCGGACACGACGCTGCCGGACACGACGCCACCGGACACGACGCTGCCGAGCCCAACGCCGCCGCGGACGGCCAGAACGTCGACCAAGGCATCGGCCAGGGCGTCGGCGCGCACAAGGACGGCGGCTTCCTGACCTTCGTCCTGCAGGACGGCGTCCGCTCAGCCCGCCAGGACGGCGCCCACCCGGACCCCCGCTCCCCCACGGGCCCGTCCGGCCTACAGGTCGCCGACGGCGCGGGCGGGTGGATCGAGGCCGCCGCAGTGCCTGGCGCGTTCGTGGTGAACATCGGCGAGATGTTCGAGCTGGCCACCCGGCGTTACTACCGGGCAACCGTCCACCGGGTCGTGAGCCCACCACCAGGCCACGAGCGGGTGTCCGTGGCGTTCTTCTTCGGGCCACGGCTGTCGGCCACCCTCGAACCCATGCCGCTGCCCGACGCCCTCCTCGCGGAGATCCCCGACGCCGAACCACCCGACCCGGAGAACCCGATCTTCGCCCAGCACGGGACGAACACCCTGAAGAGCTGGCTGCGCAGCCATCCCGAGGTGGCCCGCCGCCACTACGCCGACGTGGCACCCCCGGCGGGCGTGGCGCCGGCGGCCGGAGGCGGCGCGTGACCGACACCATCGGCGCCTCCCCGGCCCGCCAGAACACCGCCGCGCCGGCAGGCCAGAAGGCCGTCACGCCGGCGCCCCGCGAGAGAGGCGAGCCGGGGCGGCCGGCGGCGGGCACGCCGGACTGGTCGTTCGAGACCCGGCAGATCCACGCCGGGACCCGCCCCGATCCCACGACCGGGGCCCGCGCGGTGCCGATCTACCAGAGCACCTCGTTCGTGTTCCCGGACGCGGCCTACGCCGCCGGTCTGTTCGCCCTCACCGAGACGGGTTTCACCTACACGCGGGTGGTGAACCCGACGCAGGACGCCCTCGAGCAGCGCGTCGCCGACCTCGAGGGCGGTGTCGCCGCCCTGGCGACAGCCAGCGGGCAGGCCGCGCAGACCCTGGCCGTCCTCAACCTCGCCTCCGCCGGCGACCACCTGGTGTCGTCCGCGTCGCTCTACGGCGGAACGTACGCCCTGTTCCGCCACACCCTGGCCGACCTGGGCATCGAGACCACGTTCGTCGACGACCCGGACGACCTCGACGCCTGGCGCGCGGCGATCCGGCCGAACACCGCGGCGTTCTACGGCGAGACGATCGGCAACCCGCGCGGGAACGTCCTCGGCATCGCCGGCGTCGCGGGGGTCGCGCACGAGGCCGGGATACCGCTGCTCGTCGACAACACGCTGGCCTCGCCCTACCTGGCCCGCCCGCTTGAGCATGGGGCTGACGTCGTGCTGCACTCGGCCACGAAGTTCATCGGCGGGCACGGGACGTCCATCGGCGGGATCATCGTCGACGGCGGCCGGTTCGACTGGGGCAACGGGCGCTACCCGCGGTTCACCGAACCGGACCCGGCCTACGACGGCCTGGTGTTCCTCGACGCCTTCCCCGAGACGGCCTTCATCCTGCGGGCCCGCGCGCGGCTGCTGCGCGACCTCGGCCCCGCGCTGGCGCCGATGAACGCGTTCCTGCTGTTGCAGGGCCTGGAGACGCTGTCGCTGCGGATGGAGCGGCACAGCGCCAACGCGCTGCGCGTCGCCGAGTGGCTGGCCGCGCGCGACGAGGTCGGCTGGGTGGCCTACCCGGGGCTGCGTTCCAGCCCGTGGCACGCCGCGGCGGCGCGTTACCTGCCGCGCGGCACCGGGGCGGTGGTCGCGTTCGGCCTGCGCGGCGGGGCGGCGGCCGGGCCCGCGTTCATCGAGGCGCTGGAGCTGCACAGCCACCTGGCGAACGTCGGCGACGTCCGCTCGCTGGCCATCCACCCGGCGTCCACCACGCACGCGCAGCTACGCGAGGACGAACGGCTCACCAGCGGGGTGTCCGCCGACCTGGTCAGGCTCTGCGTCGGCCTCGAGGGCGTGGACGACATCCTCGCCGACCTCGACGGGGCGTTCCGCGCGATCACGGGCCCCGTCTGAGACCTCCGGCGGTCGGGACGCCCGCGGTCGGCCGACGTCCCGACGGCGCCCGGGCGGGGCGGGTCAGGGCGCTCCGAGGCCGACCTCCCGACCGTCGCAGCGCGTGCTCGCCGCTGCCGCGGCGCGCGGGTCCGGGATGGCACAGCTGACGGTGATGACCGCGCGCGACGGTTCCGCGGAGAGCTCGTAGACCACCATCAGCTTCCCGGCCGGGTCCAGGCCGCCGCCCTGGTCGGGCACGTCGAGCGCGCGGTCGGGCTCGGGGTCGTGCACGACCCCGGTGACCCCCACGAAGCCGCGTCTGCCCTGGTAGACCTCGCGGAGCGCGACGTACAGGTCGAAGCCGTCGAAACCGGTGGTGAGCCGGCGGTGCGACGTCTCGCGGACGGCGTCCGCCCGGTCCAGCAGCTCGCGGCACCCGTCCCCGGCCGGTTCGCGCCGGCACGACCCGGCACGCAGCCCGACCTGCCCGGCGAGCGTGACGGCGTCGTACAGGGCCCAGGCGGCCGAGTCGGGAAACTCCGCGAATCTGGGCCGGTCCTCCTCCGGGAGAAGGTCCCGGACCCTGCGGAATTCGCTCTCGGCCGGGCCGAAGTCGGCGATGAGACCGTTCTCGAGCAGCCTTCGCGCCGAATTCGGCTCCTCCGGGCCGAAAGCCGAGAACAGGAGCTTCGGCCTGGTGACGGGGTCCTTCTCGAGAATTTCCCGGACGGTGTCCCAGGCATCCCCGTCGCGCAGGTCGGAAAGCGCGTCGCCACCCAGCACGTGGACGTTGCTCCGGCACTTCGCGGGCAGGGTCATGAGAAGGCTGAGCAGCTCGGGGAGTTCTGCCGTCCGCCCGGCATAGATGATGAGCCGGGGTGCGTCGGTCACCGCCGTTCCGTTTATCTCGGGGTTGTCCCCGCAGATCCTGTCCTGCGGTTCCGCCAGCACGTCACCCAGCGGTCTCGGGGTGTCGGGATCCGTCGAGTAGGCGATCACCCGCTGCTCGAGCAGGGTCTCGAACGCGGTGCCGTCGAACCGGGACTTGTACTCGGGGCTGGTCAGCTTCCGGTTGTAGGCATCGAGCATGCTCCGGCCCCAGCGATCCGCGTCGTCGTAGACGATGAACGGCACGACCCGGTGGAGCAGGCCCCGCGGCGCCCAGGACAGCCCCATCTCGGCCTGCCGGTCGTCGGATCCGCCGATCCGGAAGTAACCGGGCTCCCCGGTCAGGTCCGTCCCGGACTGGGTGGCTGCGATCATCGGCACGCCTGAGAAGGCGTCCGTGTTGCCGGCGAGGTCCATCTGGCCGACATTATTGATCATCTTCTCGGAGTCGTCACGGGTCTGGCCGAGCCCCACGACGATCACCGGCCCGGCATCCCTGGCGGCCTCGCTGATCTTGTCCCCGGCCTGCGCGGCGAACTCCGCGTCCCCGCCGAGGTTCGCGGCCCACACCCGCATCCGCAGGTCGTCACGGTGCGCGGCATTGAACTGCCGCATCCCGGTCAGCGCGGTAAGCAGCTCGACGTTGTCGAGCCCGTCCGTCTGTTCCCCGGAGCTCAGGTGGCCGGCCAGCACGACCGTCAGGTAGTCGGGCGATGCGCCGCGCTCACGGTCCGCCCGCTCGGTCCGCTCGTTCTCGGCCACGATCTGCTGCCAGGCCGCCTCGATGCTCCGCTCGGTGTCGCTGGGCACCTCCCCGCCCGCCGGCACGCCCTGGCCGGCCGGCGCGCCGTCACCGGCGTTCGGATCGGCGGCGGTGCCATCACCGCCACCGGATCCGAGGATGTTCCAGAGCACGAACGAGACCAGCACCGCAAGGACGGTGACCAGGCCGACGAGGGCGGTTCGCAACCGGCCGCCCCGGCGGCGGGCGAGGACGGATACCGACCCGGCCAGCCGGCTCCCGAGGCTCGGCGGCGGGGGCAGCCGGTCCGCCATGACCTGCGCCAGGCGGCCGATCTCCCGCACGTACGTCCCGCTGCTCGGGCGCAGGGTGCGCAGTGGCCTGATGGCATGGTGCTGGCGGTCGCGCAGCACCCGGAGCATGGCGGCGCGCTGATGGTCGCTGCTCGCCTCGGCGGCGGCGAGCAGCCCGGCCAGGTCCACCTCGGACCAGTAGATCGGGATTATCCGGCGGCGCGCGCCGCGCCTGGACTGCTCGGCGCGTTCCAGGGCCAGGAACTGGGTGAACTCGCGGAGGCACTCGTCACTGGCCACGAAGGCGGGGGACACCACCGGCAGCAGGAACAGAACCCTGCCCAGCCCGGTCTCGAGTGTGGATCGCCAGAGGTCACCCGCTACGACGTCGCTGCGATCCTGGAAGATCTTGATATCCCGGCCGGAGCGCTCGCAGAGCTCGTGTTCCAGATCCGTCCTGAGCCTGGTGAGACGACCGCGACCGGTGTCGTCCGTGTGCGCATAGCTCAGGAAGGCAACCGGCTCCACCATGGCCCGCGGCGCCATTCAACGTCTCCCCCCTCGTGCGAACACGTCAGTATCACCTGCTCGCACACAGTGGGGGAATAACCGGTGCCGTTCCGCGCCGGCAGAACAGGCCGCGCACGGAGCAAGCCGACATCTGGCGGGACTCGCCTGGGACGGCCCCGCCCCCTGGCATGGGGAAACGATTTGTCGTGCCGGCGGCCGGTATGCGGGCCGGTATGTCGACGCAGCCGGGTCAATGCCCCCGCGAGGTGCCCCGACCAGCACGTTCCCGCGGCTCCGACCGCATCCAGGACAGCGTCCGGAGCAGTTCCACCGACGGCACGGGTGTCCGGGAGAAGACATCGGGCAGGCGGCGGGAGAGCACCAGGACCGGCCGCGCTCCCGGGACCTCGACGGACACCCCCGACACGTCGGGCAGGTCCGGCAGGTCCGGCACCCGGGGGGTCGCCACCTCCCCCACTGTCGGCCGCCACGGGGCGAGCAGCCGGTCGAGGCCGGCGAAGCCGGCCAGCGCCGACTCCGCCGCGGTCCCGGCGCCCGCGGCCGCCGGGTGCCCGGCCCACGCGCGCCGTACGGGGGCCGGCGCCGGACGACCGGCCGCGGCGGTGACTCCACCGATGGCTCCGGTGACGGCCACCGCGGGCGGCTCGACGGGCGGGGGCGGGGGTGGCGGGTCCACCGGCACGGCCACCCGGTCCCGCCCGTCGCGCGTCGCGGGCGACCCCGCCGCCGGGCCGGCCCCGGCCGCACTCACCACGGGCAGCGCCGCCTGCTCGGCCCGGCTGGACCGCGCGGCGGTCAGCGCGTCCCCCGGGACGACGTTCATCCCGGCCGCCGCGGCGACGATCGCGACGACCCCGGCGGCCGGAACCAGTCGGCGGCCCGCCGCCGGCACCCGACGACGCAGACCCGGCCGGCCCTGCGCGCCGTCCCCGGCGGCACCTCCGCTGGCCGGAGCGTCCCCGCCCGTCGGAGCTCCCGCACCCGTCGGAGCGTCCGGGCCCGTGACGACCTCGAGGACCCGGTCGGCGTCCGCTCGCGGGTCGATGCCGGCCGGCACGTCACCGGAGACCAGCCAGCGCAGCAGATCCGCCGCACCCGGGCGCAGCTCCGGCCGCTTGCGCAGCGCCGTGGTCACCACCGGGCGCAGGTCGGCGGGGACGCCGTCGATGTCGGCGTCTCCCTGCACCGTACGCAGCACGAGCGCCTGCAGCGGCCCGTCACCGAACGGCGCCCGCCCGGTCGCCGCGAACGCGACCGTCAGCGCCCAGCCGAAGACGTCGGCGGCCGGGCCCGGCCGGTTGTCACCGGCGATCAGCTCGGGCGCCATGTAGCCGACGCTGCCCAGCACCACACCGGAGGCCGTCATCGTCCCCGGCAGGCCCGCGGCGATGCCGAAGTCGATCACCTTCGGGCCGTCCGCGGCGAGGATGACGTTGCTGGGCTTGAGGTCGCGGTGCACCACGTCGACGTCGTGGATCGCGCGCAGCGCCTCGGCGAGACCGGTCGCGAGGGTGCGCAGGGCCTCCTGCCCGGCGGGGCCGTCCGCCGTGACGGCGCCGAGCAGGGTGGGGCCGTAGACGTATTCGGTGGCGATCCACGGCGGGTCACCGGCCGGTTCGGCGTCCAGGAGGCGGGCGACCCGCGGGCTGTCGATGACGGCGATCGCGGCGGCCTCCCGGGTGAACCGGCGGCGGAAGCCCTCGTCGTCGAGGTACTCGTCGCGCAGCACCTTGACGGCGGCCTGGCAACCGGCGCCGTCCACGCCGAGGTACACGACGCCCATGCCGCCGCTGCCCAGCCGGGCCGCCAGCCGGTAGGGCCCCACGACGAGCGGGTCACCGGCCCGCAGCGGCTTCAACGCCACCAGCTCCTCCGACCGCCAGGTTCCTGGGCCGCTGCGTCGGACGGGTTCACGGTCACCACCGGATCACTCGTGATCGGACATCGGGCATCGGGCATCGGGCGGACGTGCCCGACGGGCTCGGCACCCGGTTGGCGGCCCACCGCCGCGCGCACGGCGACCACCGGGCTCGAGCCCGTCCACAGGTAGATACGCGGTGACCACCCGGCTACCCACGCGCCACATCAGCGCAGCCACCCGAACGGCCCCGAGCCAGGTTCGGAGTCGGGTTCAGGACCGGGTTCCGGGCACCGGCGCCGAAGGCCGGTGGGCGGGCCGTCCGGTCGCGGATACTCCGGGAATGGGGCGCACCTATGACCGGATCGACGACCGACTGCGGTCGTTCATCGAGGATCAGAAGATCTTCTTCGTGGCGTCGGCGCCGCTCTCCGCCGACGGCCACGTCAACCTCTCGCCGAAGGGCCGCGACGGCTCGCTCACCGTGCTCGACGAGCGGACGGTCGCCTACCTCGACTTCGGCGGCAGCCACGCGGAGACGATCGCGCACCTGCGCGAGAACGGCCGGATCACCCTCATGTGGTGCGCCTTCGACGGGCCGCCGAAGATCGTCCGGGTGCACGGGACCGGTGAGCCGGTGTTCCGCGACGACCCGCGGTGGCCGGAGCTGATCGCCCGCTTCCCGCCCGGCCAGGCGGCCGCGGGCGGGCTTCGGGCGGTCATCCTGATCTCCGCGCGGCGGATCAGCGACAGCTGCGGCTACGCCGTCCCCTTCATGGACTACCGGGACGAGCGCCCGCTGCACGCCCAGTACTTCGACCGCAGGACGGACCCCGAGTTCGGCGCCTACTGCGATCGGGCCCCGTACAACGGCGCGAGCATCGACGGCCTGCCCGCCCTCCCGCTCCCCCTGCCGCCCCGCACCGGCTGAGCCGCTCTCCTACCGACCGAGCCACCGGCTGAGCCGGCCCGTGCCTGCCCGGCCTGCGGCGACATCGCAGGTCCTGTCACCTGCGAACGGAAAGCACCGTACGATCCCGGCGTGTCGGTTTCGCCTCCCGCCGCGCCGCGAGGCCGCGCAGACGACGGGTCTCCCGCCTCCCCCGCGACGGCCCCGCCCGTCGCCCCGGCCGGCGGGCGGGCAGCCTCGCTCACCCATGCCCGGCTGCCGCTGCTGTTCTCCGCCGTCGGGCTGGAGAGCACGACGGCGGTGGTCGCACCGTTCATCGCCGGGACGCTGGGAGCCGCGCCGATCGCGCTCGCCGGGATCGAGGCGGCGGGGCGTGCCGGCGGCAGCGCGGCCCGTGCCGGCGCGACGAAGCTCGCCGACCGCCGGCCCGGGCTGCGCGGGCCGTTCACCGTCGCCGGGAACGCCGGGCTGGCGCTGGCCGCCGCCTTCCTGGCCGGAAGCAACGCCGTCTGGCAGGCCGGGGCGTGCCGGTCGGGGTCGTGGGTGGCACGCGGCCTGGGTACCCCGCCGCTGCTGGAGGTGGCGAGCTCGACCTCCGCGCCGCGCGAGCTCGGTGCCCGGCTCGGCCTCGAGCGCTCGGTGGGGGCCCTCGGCGCCGCCTTCGGCGCGCTCGCGGCGGCGCTGCTGCTGGCGTTCGTCGAGGTGCGGACGGTGATCCTGCTCGCGCTGGTCCCGGTGGTCGCCGCGGTCGCCGTGAGCGCGCACGGCACCCTGCGCGGGCGGGACACGCTCGACCACGGCATCCCAGCCCAGACCCGACCCCAGCTCTCGCTGCTGCGCCAGCCGCCGCTGCGCCGGCTCGCCCTCGGCATCACCTGCTACGAGGCGTCCAACATCGCGGCCGTGCTCCTGCTGCTGCGCGCCAGCAAGTTGCTGCCCGACGGCTCCGGACGGCTCAGCCAGCTCCAGGTGGTCGCCGTGCTCTACGGCCTGTTCCACCTGTCCTCGGCCGCCGCGGCGGTGTGGGGCGGCCGGCTCGCCGACCGGTTCGGGGCCGGTCGGGTGATCGCGACCGGCGCGGCCTTCCTGCTCGGCGCCTACGCCGGCTTCGCCTTCGCCGGCGAGGGTGACCTGACCGCGATGACGGTCTGTTTCCTGCTCGCCGGGACGGCCGCGGGCGCGGTCGACGCCGCCGAGTACACCGGCGCCGGGCGGCTCACCCCGCCGGAGACGCACCGGGCCGTGTTCGGCGCGCTGTCCGGGCTGCAGAGCGCCGGCCGGGTCGTCGCGACGATCACCGCCGGCGGGCTGTGGACCCTCGTCGGGCCCGAGGCCGGGCTGCTGGTCTGCGGCCCGCTGCTCGTCCTGTGCGTCGCCCTGTTCACCAGGGGCACCGACCGACCGCGTTGACGGCCGCCCGCGGGCCCGCTCGTCGGGGAGCGTCACGGTGTAGGCGTCGAGTGTCTCCAGGGTCGTCCTGATCACCGGATGGTCCCGGTCGTAGCCGAGCAGCCGCAACGCGATGATCGAGTAGACGGCGGGTGGCTGGATGTCAGAAGACGGTTGAGAGCGGGTCGCGGCCGGGGGACGGCTCGTCCCAGGCGATCCGGTAGTCGTACATGGCGGCCATCTGGCGCAGGCCGACCTTCATCGCCACCGGGACGATGTGGTCGCGCATCCAGCGGGCGGGGGCGTTCGGCGGCGGGGTGCGCGGCCGGTTGCGTCGGGCCAGCCGGTGGACGTGCGCCACCCGCTCGGCGCGGGCCGCCCGGTAGGCGGCGAAGCCGATGGGGGCCGTCGGGGCGTCGCGCAGGCAGCGGCCGAGCACGATCGCGTCCTCGATCGCCATGGACGCCCCCTGGCCGGCGTGCGGGAGCATGGCGTGGGCGGCGTCCCCGAGCAGGCAGACGTTGCGGCGGTACCAGGTCCCGACCGGCTCCAGGACCGACAGCGGGAGCCGCTCGAGCCGGTCGGTCGCGTCCACGACCGACCGCAGGTGGGCGGGGGCGTGCTCGAGCTGGGTGAGCAGCCGGCGTCGCACCTGCTCCTGACCGGCGTCGGTGCGCGGTGAGGGCCACGGGTCGGTGGACACCATCGACATCGCCCACATCACCTCACCGCCCGCCGTGCCGTAGTGGATGAACGTCCCGGTGCCGACGATGGTGAACTCGAGCATGCCGGTCTTGTACGAGCGGCCGACGCGGTCCGCGAACCCGCCGACGGTCACCAGGCCGGCGAAGGTCGGCCAGGGCGTCTCGGGCGCGACGTGGCGGCGCACCCGGGAGCGCAGGCCGTCGCAGCCGAGCAGGAAGTCACCCACGGCGCTGGAGCCGTCTGCGAAGTAGGCGCGGACGCCGGCCTCGCCCCGGTCGTCGACCGAGTCGAACCTGCTCGCCGGAACGACCGGGATCCCGCGCCGGTCGAGTTCCCGCAGCAGCACCCGCCGCAGCTCGCTGCGGCGGATCACCCGGGCGGGCGCCTCGATCGTGCCGAGGTGGCGGCCGTGGACGTCGACGAAATGGTTTCCCGCCGAGAGGTGCCCGGCCTCGTCGAGGCCCTGGACACCGAGAAGCTCCAGGCCGCGCAGGCCGTTCGGGGCGACGCCGAGCAGCAGGCTGCCGGCGGACTCCGGGTCGGCGTCGGCCTCGAAGACCGTGGGAAGAATGCCGGCCCGGGCCAGCGCTATCGCCGCCGCGGGTCCCGCGATGCCCCCACCGATCACCAGCGCCTGCCGACCAGCCATCCCCATGCACTTAATTATCCGCACGAATAGGCGACCACTCAGACGGGGCGGGGGTGGGGCCCCGCCGCGATGGTCAGAGCGGGCGGGGGGTGCGGCCCCGCCGCGGGGGTCAGGGCGGCGGGGCCGCTCTGCGCGGCAACGGCCGTCGGGTCAGGGACGGCCGTCATCAGGAATTCGCCGCCGGCCGGGGCCGGCCCGCGAACAGATCGCCGCAGCGCTCTCGGCACCGCCTCGTGGGGGGCCCGACAGGCCCCGGGCGGTACGCCGATCGGGGTGTGTTTTCCCTGGTGGCAGGGGTTTCTCGAGTCCCGGGGAGGGACTAGTCCCGGGCTATACGGACACCGCCCGTCCGGGCCAGGGGCACCACGATCGCGGGGGCCCGCGGTGCCGTCAGCTCCACCCGCGCCACGCCGGCGAACGGGTCAGCGTCGGCCCCGGCACCGGCGGCGGAGGGATCGGCCGGCGGGGCGGCAGGACCGGCCCCGATCCGTAGGCCGAGCGGGTCGCGGGCGCGGCGGGCACCGTCCCGGGCCGGTTCAGCAGGCTCTCGGCCTGGCGCTCGGTCAGCACCCGCAGCAGGCTCCCCCTGCGCAGCTCGATCCGGGGCGCGGGCGGCCGCCCGGCGGCAGCGTCGGATCGGCCCCCCCGGCTGTCCCGGCTCCCGCTGCCGGCGCGGCTCCCCCGGCCGTCGCGGCCGTCGCGGCCCGAGCCGCTGGACTGGCTGGACCAGCTCGGCCCGGTCGGCCGAACGAGCCGCGCCGGCGACGTCGCGGTGGGCCCGTGAAACGAGCTCCCCCGGTCGTCCACGGCCAACTGCCCGATCACCCGCACCCAGGTGCCCGCGAGCCGCGCAGGGTCGCCGTGGGTCGCGACGAGCTCCCTGCTGACCCGGTCCCACCCGAGGACGCTGAAGCCGCCGCCACGGTCGTCCCCGAACTCCAGGACCGTGATCATGCCGGTGCGTTCCAGCTGCCGGACCCGGACGACCCGACCGACGACGGTGATCTCCTCCCCCCGGCGGGCGAGCAGACCGGCCCGGTCGAGGGCGGAGAGCACCCCGGGCCCACCGACGGGCACCGGGGCCGGCCGCAGCGGCCGGGTGCGCAGGTAACGCGCCGCGCTCACCGTGCTGACCACACCCACGGCGCCGGCCGGACGCGGGTGCCGTGTCACCGCCTCGTGCCCGCCCACCGGCACCGGACCAGCCGGCCGCGCCGGCCGCGGCGGATGCGGCGGAAGCGCTGAACGGTCCGCGGGCGCCGCGCAGCCCGCGGGCGCCGGGCCGGCCGAGAGTGCCGGGCCGGTCACCCCGGCGCAGCCGGCCCCGCCCACCGCGCCCGACCGGTACGGAGCGAGCGCGTCGGCGTCGAGCACCGCCGGCACGTCCTGGAAGTCGACCAGGCAGGCGTCCCGCAGCCGGCGCGCGGCGGCCGCGACCCCGGGCATCCGCTCGAGGCGGGCGAACAGGGCCGAGGCGGACGGGTCGGCGAAGTCCGCGGCCGAGAAGATCAGGTTCTCGCCGGTGTTGAACTCACGCCACAGGCCCGGATTCCGGGCGAGGGCGGCGAGCGACACCGTGATCACCTCTTCGGCGAAGCGGTCGAGCGTGACGTCGTACTGGTTCGAGCGGTCCGGATGCTGGTAGTTGCGGTGGCCCCGCTCGGAGGCGCCGAGCCCGCTCAGCCCCGGCAGGTACATCCCGTCGTAGTCGACGAGCCGCACGGACGTGTCCGGCAGCACGAGGATGTTGCCGTGCTGCAGGTCGCCGTGCGCGGCACCGCGGCGGCGCAGCTCGGCGACGGCGAAGCCCAGGCCGAGCCGGGCCCGGTCGAGGTGCGCGGGCCGGTCCAGGTTCTCCTGGACCCAGTCGTCGAGCCGCGCGCCGTCGATCCACTCCATCCGCACGATCGGCCAGCAGTGGCCGCGCACCCGGATCCCGGCCGGCTGGTAGTCCACGCCGACCAGGAAGTCCAGCGCGGCCGAGCGGACGAACTCGGCGATGCAGGCGTAGCGCAGCTCCAGGTTGTCGCTGTGCCGGTGGAAGCAGCGCACGGCGTGGCGCCGGCCGTCCAGGCTGACGTCGAAGGTCAGGGCGAACCCGCCGGTGGCGACCGCCGGCATGCCCAGCGGGGTCAGCCGCGGCACGCTCTCCCGCAGCTGGTCGTCCAGGAAGGACAGCCGCGGGATCTGGACGGCCTGCTGGTAGTCGAGCAGGGTTGGCAGTTTCATTCACATGCCCTCGGGCCGGCGCGGGCTCACACTTGCACCACGCAGATCGTCGTGTCGTCGTCGGCGAGGTACCCGTGGTGCCGGTAGGCGGCGACGGCGCGGGAGAACCGGCCGGCGGTCTGCGCGAGCCAGCAGGGCGACGGCATCCGGCCGCGGGTCTCGGCCGCGTGCAGCAGGAGCCGGGCGAGCGCGTCGGTGGCGAGGACGAGCACGTCGCCAGGCCGCAGCTCACCGGTCAGCAGGGTCGGCTCCGGGGCGGACGGGCCGTGGCTGCCGACCAGCTCCGCGAACCGGGTGAAGTCGCTGGACCGCCCGACCGGGCCCACCGAGCGCGTCTCCCCGTCGCGTAGGTGGAACACGCACGAGTCACCGACGCACGTCGCTGTCCAACTCTGGTTCGCGACGTCGACGGAAAGCCCGAGGAAAGACGCGTCTGCGCCCGACTGCAGCTTCGCCCGCGCGAACCAGGGCAGCCCCGGCCGGCTCACCTGCGCCCACCAGCGCTCGCGCAGCGCACGCAGGACGTCGGGAGCGAGCGGGTCGAGCCCGTCGTGGGCGTAGGCGTCGACCAGCAGCCGGCTCCACACCTCCGGTCGGGCCGAGGTCGACGCCCCGTCGGCCACGGCGAACCGGCCGAGCTCCGGCCGGATCGCGCAGCTGTCCTCGTTCTCCGCCGGCGACCGGCCGAGCCTCGCCACCGAGTGGGCTGTAGCCGCCAGAACAACGGCCGCTCCCGAGGGCATGGGCGTGGGTTTCGGCGCGGGCGGCGGTGCCGGCTGCGACGGCGCCGGCGAGGCGGTCACCGGGCGCGCGGACGTCGCCGTGGCGGGCAGCGGGGTCATCCCGCCGACCGCGGCCCGACGGTGAGGTCACGCAGGCCGGTCGGCGTGACCGCGCGGGTCCCGATGTCGAGGAACTCGATCAACGCGGTGACGTCGGCGTTGTAGAGGAATCCCCGCGAGCCCGTGCCGGCGGGATATCCCAGGCTGCCGGCCGCCGCCACCATCGTGGGGGGCAGCGCGCTCGACATGTCGAACAGCGCGCGGGCGAAGTCGTCGGGCAGATCGGCCCGGTCGTCGGGAAAGGTGACGGCGTTGCGCGCCGTGGCCGACAGGTGGGCGTTGAACAGCAGCGCGTCGCCGTCCGCCGTGCCGGCGGCCCGCACCCGGGCGGCGGCGATCCGCGGGTCACCGTCCGTGCTCTGACCGTCGGTGACGTTGACCACGATCGGCGGGAAGCTGGAGGCGTGCCCCCGGCACCACTCGTCGACGATCCAGGCGGCCGTCGTCAGCGCCTCTGCCATCGGGGTCCAGCCGTCCGCGACCGGGTCGACCCAGGCCGGGATCGGCGTCTGCACCTCGACCAGGCCACCGGCGCCGTCGGAGATCCGGCGCAGCACATGGTCGACCCGGTTCGGGTTCAGCGCGACCTCGCTGATGGGCAGCAGCGGCCGGCTCGCGCTCGAGCCGTACAGGACGGGCGACACACCGCGCCCATAGCCCAGAATTCCTACCTCGAAATAGTCGTAGACGCGGTCGTCACCTTTACTGCAGAGCAGCACGGCGTTGCCGAGAAGCCGATTGACGGCGAGCGCGAGCTGGTCTGCCTTGCTCATCGCGCCACCGGCCCAGGTCTCGGCCATCGACGTCGAGTGATCGATGACGAGCAGCAGACAGGCCGGCTGCTTGCGATTGATCTCGGCGGAGTACATGTCCTTATCGTTTCATATCGCCTGGCCATTCCGATGCTCCGGTGGCGCTCGACAACAGTCCGCGCCCGGCCCGGTAACACCTTTTGATGAATGCGCGCCGGAATCTCGTCCGGGCTGCCCGACAACAACGGGCCGCGCCGGCGCGGGAGCGGTGCCCGCGGGCTCGGCGCGGCCTGCGGCGCCGCCGCCGGAGCACCGGTCAGCGCGGTGCTCCGGGGCGGTCCGTCGATCCCGGCACGCCCGGCGCCGGCTCGCGGGCCGCCTTACCTGCCGGGGCCGCCTCGTCGGCCGGGGCCATCGCGTCGGTCGGGGGCGTCGCGTCGGGTGCCGCGCCGGCTGTCGGGTCCCGTCCCGGCGGGGCTCCCCGCAGGACCGCCAGGGCGTGCTCGTAGGCGTCGTGGGTGGGCAGCAGCCTGCGAACGTTCAGCGGCGCCAGGTCCTCGCGGTTCGTCCGGCCACAGCGGGGGCAGGTCTGCTGGCTCAGGGGCAGCAGCACGCCACAGCCGCCGTCACCTGCTCCGCAGCGGCGCCAGTCGTCCCCCACCTCGATGCGCGATCGCTGGTGGGCGAGGCGCCCGGCACCGCCGCGCCCGAGGGCCCTGGCCAGCCGCCGGGCCGGGCGCGGCCAGCCGCCCCGGGCCGCCTGGTCGCCCGCCGTGCTCGCCGTGCTCGCCGGGGCGCCCGGCGGCGTGGTCTCTCGCATGCGCGTCCTCGCTCCTCTGTCGGGCGATGGCGGTGATGTCCCGGCCTCGCTCACCGGCCTCCCGCACCGGCTTCGGTCACCGGCCGCACCGGCCCCGGCCGCCGGCGTCGGGCCGGCCGGCGAGGGACCGCCCGGCAGCCGCCAGCGGCCGCCGGCGCGGGACGCCGCCGGTCAGAGATACGCCCGGCGTCAGCGGAAAGCGACACTACGGATCGATGGTGATATCGACAATCCGTCGGTGCCAGCCAATGGCCCGAACGTCTCACGCGTTCGGGTCGCACGTCCTCATCTCGGCGCCCGGGCGCGGGGTGGAATGACCCGCCGCCGCGGGGTCGGAGTACTGCCCGTTACCCCGTTTAGCGTAGCCCGATGGCGCCATCCCTATTTTGAGCCCATACCCGACGTGGGGCACGATTCGCCCGTGGTCGCTCCGTCGGCTTCTTCGCCGGCCGGGTGCGCGGTCCCGACCGGGCCCGATATCCGCCGGGCGCCGCCCGATGACTTCCGCGCGCGGGCCGAGCCGGTTCTCCCGCCCGTGTTCCCCCCACCGGACGGACCGAGAACCGCCGAAAAGGTCACGGGAAATCGCCCCGGCGCGGCGCCCAGCCGCCCCGCCTGCGCACGTCAGGAGTGTTCGGATGGACAGCACCCGCCCAGAGCAGGGCCGCTCCGGGGCGACCGCGGACCGGGCCCGCGACGCGTGGCGGGCCCGGCTCGCCGAGCTGTCGCCACCCGCCCAGATCGAGGCGCTGCTCGACCTCGTCGTCGACCACGTGGTCGTGGTCACCGGCAGCCACGGCGGCTCGGCGGGCGTCGACCGCGGTGCCCCCTGGCGCGCGCTGGGGGTCTACCGGCGCATCGCGGACGTCCTGCGGGCGAAGCTCACCGCGGCGACCGGGGTGCGGCTGCCGGCGACGGTGCTCTTCGAGCGCCCCACACCGAAGGCGGTGGCCTCGTTCCTGCACGCCGAGATCCTGGGCGTGCGCGAGGAGGCAGCCGACACCGCGCCCGCGCCCACGCCGGCCGCACCGGCAGAGGGGGGCGGGCGCGGCGCCGATCCCGTGGTCGTGGTGGGCATGGGCTGCCGGCTGCCCGGCGCCGACTCGCCGGAGGCCCTGTGGGAGCTGGTGGCGCAGGGCCGTGACGTCGTCGCCGGCCTGCCGACGGACCGCGGCTGGGACCTGGACGGCCTGTACCACCCGGACCCCGAGCACCCGGGCACCGCCTACACCCGCCAGGGCGGCTTCCTCCCCGGGGTCGGCCTGTTCGACGCCGGCTTCTTCGGGATCGGACCCCGCGAGGCCACCGCGATGGACCCGCAGCAACGGCTCATGCTCGAGGTGTCCTGGGAGGCGTTCGAGCACGCGGGCATCGACCCGCACCGGCTGCGCGGCAGCCGCACCGGGGTGTTCACCGGTGTCTCCCTGCAGGACTACGGCCCGCCCTGGCACGACGCCCCCGCCGAACTGCAGGGTCACCTGCTGACCGGCAACGCGCTGGGCGTGGTCGCCGGCCGGGTCTCCTACACCTTCGGCTTCGAGGGCCCCGCGCTGACGGTGGACACCCAGTGCTCCGCCTCGCTCGTCGCCGTCCACCTGGCGACCGCGGCCCTGTACGCCGGGGAGTGCGACCTCGCCCTCGCCGGCGGCGTCACCGTGATGAGCACGCCGTCCATGCTGATGGAGTTCAGCCGCAAGCGCGGGCTGGCGCCCGACGGCCGGTGCAAGGCGTTCTCCGCCGACGCCGACGGCACCGGATGGGCCGAGGGCGCCACCGTGGTCGTCCTCACCCGGCTCTCCCACGCCCGCGCGCGGCAGCTGCCGGTGCTGGCCGTCGTCGCGGGCAGCGCCGTGAACCAGGACGGCGCCAGCAACGGCCTGACCGCCCCCAACGGCCTGTCCCAGCAGCGGCTCATCCAGCAGGCCCTGGCCAACGCCGGCCTGCGCGCCGGCGACGTCGACGCGGTCGAGGCGCACGGCACCGGCACCCCGCTCGGCGACCCCATCGAGGCCCGCGCGCTGCTCGCTACCTACGGCGCCGGCCGGTCCCCGGACCGGCCGCTGTACCTGGGCTCCCTCAAGTCCAACATCGGCCATGCCCAGGCCGCCGCGGGCACCGCCGGCATGATCAAGATGATCGAGGCACTGCGCCACGAGACGCTGCCCGCCAGCCTGCACATCACCGTCCCCACCCCCCACGTGGACTGGGCGACCGGCGCCCTCACCCTCCTGACACAGCCCACGGCGTGGCCCGCCACCGCACGGCCGCGCCGCGCCGCCGTCTCCGCCTTCGGCGTCTCGGGCACCAACGCCCACCTCATCCTCGAGGAGCCCCCCGGCCCGGCCCGCATCCCCGCGCAGGCCACGCCTACCGCCGCGCCCACCGGCGCCGCCGAGGACCGGGACGCCGTCCGCGGCGGGGACACTCTCGAGTGGGCGGCCAACCTGCCCACGACGGTGATCCTCTCCGCCCGCGGTGACGAGGCGCTGCGCGCGCACGCCGCCCGCCTCGCCGACCACCTCGCCGGCCATCCGGACATCACCGTCGACGACGCCGCCCACACCCTGGGCGCGCGTGCCCAGTTCCCCACGCGCGCCGCCGTCGTCCTGGACGGGCCGCCGACGGAACGGGCGTCCCACCTGGTTCGGGCGCTGACCACGCTGGCCGCCGGGCGGGCGGCGCCCGCTCTCATCCGCGGCAGCACCCCCGCGGACCTCGCCGGCGCCCGGATCGCGATGGTGTTCACCGGCCAGGGCAGCCAGCTCCACGGCATGGGACGGCGGCTGCACGCCGCCTACCCGGCCTTCGCCCGCGCGCTCGACGCCGCGTGCGACCGCTTCGAGCCGCATCTCGACGAGCCGCTGCGCGACGTCATGTTCGCCGCCCCGGACACCCCGCCCGCCGTCCTGCTGGACCAGACGCTGTACACCCAGTGCGCGCTCTTCGCCTACCAGAGCGCCCTGTTCCGGCTGTTGGAGAGCTTCGGGGTCACCCCGCACCTGCTGCTCGGCCACTCCGTGGGCGAGCTCACCGCGGCGCACGTCGCCGGCGTCTGGACCCTGTCTGACACGGCCGCGCTGGTCGCCGCCCGCGGCCGTCTCATGCAGAGCTGTGTGCCCGGCGCCATGGCCGCCGTCGGCGCGACCGAGGACGAGGTCCGTCGGTGCCTCGACGAGTACGGGGGCCGGGTCGACATCGCCGCCGTCAACGGCCCCACCGCCGTCGTCGTGGCCGGTGACTACGACGCCGTCGGCGCGCTCGCGGCGCACTGGGCCGAGCAGGGGCGCCCGACCCGCGGCCTCGCCGTCAGTCACGCCTTCCACTCCGCGCACATGGATCCCGTCCTCGACCGCTTCGCCGCCGTCGCCCGCACGCTCGCCTACCGCCCGCCCGCCGTCCCGATCGCCTCCGCCCTCACCGGACGTCTGAGCACCGACCCGGATGCCCCGGTCGACCTCACCGACCCGGCGTACTGGGTCCGCCACATCCGCGAAACCGTCCGGTTCCACCAGGCCGTCACCCGCGCCGACGCCGAGAACATCACCACCTACCTGGAGATCGGGCCGAAGCCCACGCTGACGCCGTACCTCGGCGACGCCCGCGTGGTCACCGCGGCACGCCGCGGGCAGCCCGAGACCACCGCTCTGCACATCGGCCTCGCCGAGCTGCACACGCACGGCACCCCGATCGCGTGGCGGGCGGCCAACAACCCGCACGCCGCCAGCCGCCGGCCCGCCCACCGCCACCTGCCCACCTACCCGTTCCAGCGCCGCCACCACTGGACGGACCCGATCCGCCGATCCGCCCCGCCCGGCGCGCCCGGCCCGGACGGGTGGCGCTACCGCATCAGCTGGCGCTCCCGGCCCGTCCCCAGCACCGGCGCCCTGCCCGGGACGGACGGCACCCCGCCGCCGCTCACGGGCCGCTGGCTCCTGCCGCTCCCGCCCGCGGGCGTCACCGACGAGGAGATCTCCCGCGTCTCGTGGATCGTCGAGCGCCTCGGCGGCACCGTGCTCCGCGTGCCACTGCGCCACGAGGACGCCGACCGGGCCCGCCTCGCCGCCCGCCTGTGCGCCCTCGGCCGGCCCGGTGCGATCGCGGGCCGGGGCGGCGTGCTGTCACTGCTCGGCCTCGACACGACGCGCCACCCCGACCACCCCGCGCTCACGACCGGTTTCGCCCTCACCTGCGCGCTCGCGCAGGCCCTGCACGACATCGAGCTGGACGCGCCGCTGTGGACGCTCACCCGTGGCGCCGTCCGGACCGGGGCCGCAGCCGCGACGGCGGCCAGCGACCGGATTCTGGATCCGGCCGGGGCGCTGCTCTGGGGGCTGGGGCGGTCCCTCGCCCTCGAGCGGCCAGGTGCCTGGGGCGGTCTCGTCGACATCCCCGCCGAGCTGGACGACACCACGCTCGGCTGGCTCGGCGCCGCACTGACCGCACCGGACGGCGAGGACCAGTTCGCCGCCCGCCCGGCGGGGCTGCTGGTACCTCGCCTGGTCCGGGAGACCACGCCCGTCACCACCGCACCGTGGGACGTCCGCGGAGCGGTTGTGCTCATCACCGGAGGCACCGGCGCCCTCGGCACCCGGATCGCCCGCCGTCTCGCCCGCGACGGAGCCCGCCGGCTGATCCTGGCCAGCCGCCGCGGCCCGGACGCGCCCGGGGCGGCCGAGCTGTGCGCCGAGCTGACCGCCCTCGGCGTCCAGGCCGTCGTCCGTCGCTGCGACGCCTCCGCCGCCGACGCGGGCACCGCCGCGGCCGCCGGCACGGGCACAGGCACGGGCACGGGCACGGGTCAGCTGGCCGCGCTCGTCCGCGAGCTCGCCGCCGATCCCGAGGCCCCGCTCACCGCGATCGTCCACGCCGCGGGCGTCGACGGCCCCATGGCCGCGCTGCCCGAGCTCGACCTGGGCCAGATCGCGGCCGTGCTCGCGCCCAAGGCCGGCGCCGCCGAGCTCCTGCACGAGGCCGCTGGGACCATCCCGCTCGTGTTCCTGTCGTCGGTCTCGGCGACCTGGGGCAGCGGCGGCCAGGCCCCGTACAGCGCGGCGAACGCCTACCTCGACGCGCTGGCCGCGTTCCGGCACGCCAGCGGGCACCCGGCCACCTCGGTCGCGTTCGGCCCGTGGGCCGAGGCCGGCATGGGCGCCGAGCCGGCCCGCCGTGACTACCTGCACCGCCGCGGCCTGAACCCGCTCACCCCCGACCGGGCCATCGATGCCCTGGCCCAGGCGGTTGGCACCGGACGTCCCGGCCCGGTCACCGTCGCCGATGTCGACTGGGCGCGGTTCCTGCCCGCCTACACCGCCGCCCGGCCCTCACGCCTGTTCGACGAGCTACGCGCCACCGCCGACGAAGCCGCCTCCCCGGCCGCCGCCGGAACGCAGCCCGCGGATCTCACCGGGGCGCCGCGCGGTGATGGCACGGAGCCGGGTGATGATCTCGCGGCGCTGCCCGCGGCGGAGCGGGGCCGGGCGCTGCGCGAGCTCGTCCGGGCCGAGGCCGCGGCGGTGCTGGGCCACCGTGAGGCCGACGAGGTCGAGACGGGACGCCGCTTCCTCGAACTGGGCTTCGACTCGCTGGCCTCCGTGCAGCTCAGCCGCCGGCTGGCGGGTGCGACCGGGGTCGCGCTCGCCACCGCCGCGGTCTTCGAGCACCCCACCGTCGCCGACCTCGCCGACCACCTCCACGCCCTGCTCGCCAGCCGGCCCGCGCCCGGCGCCACCGGCACCGGCGCGGTCGGCGCGGTCGGGAGCGGCGCCCGAACCGGGACCGGCTGGACCTCGACCAGTGCCAGTGCCGCCGGCGTCCCCGCCGTAGGCGGCGCGGAGCCGGTCGGCGTCCGTGGGCTCTACCGGCAGGCGTGCGCCGACGGCAAGTTCGCCGAAGGGGTCGGGGTGCTGCGCGCCGCCGCAAAGCTGCGGTCGACGTTCACCGCGCCGAGCGAGCTGGCCAGGCGGCCACGTCCGGTCACCCTCGCGTCCGGCCCGGCCGGGCCGGCGCTGGTCTGCCTGCCGTCGATGGTCGCGCCGTCCGGGCCGCACACCTTCGCCCGGCTCGCCCTGCACCTGCACGGCCGCCGCGCCGTGCACGCGCTGGCACACCCCGGCTTCGGCGACGGCGAGCTTCTGCCCGCCACCGCCGATCTCGTGGTCGACCTGCACGCCGAGACGGTGGCCGCGCACTTCCCCGACACACCGGTCGCGCTCGCGGGCTACTCGTCCGGTGGCTGGCTGGCACACGCCGTCGCGGCGCGGCTGGAGGCACGCGGCATCCACCCGAGCGCCGTGGTCCTGCTCGACACCTGGCTGCCCGGCGACCGGATCCCCGAGGCCGACATCGCCGAGGAGCTGCGCGGCATCGCCGTCAACGACCAGGCGTTCGCGCTGATGACCGAGTCCCAGGTGACCGCGCAGGGCGCCTACCTCGACCTGTTCGAAGGATGGAAACCCACGTCGGTGCGTGCGCCGATCGTCCTCGTCCGCGCGGTCCAGCGCATGCCGGGACAGCGGGCCGACCCGGACCCCGCGGGCCCGGTGACCGGCTGGGCGGACGAATGGGACCTGGCCTTCGACACGAGGGACACCGCCGGCGACCACCAGTCGATGATGAACGAGCACGCCGGCTCCACAGCGCGCACGGTCCACGCCTGGCTCGGCGACCTCCACGCACGCCGGTCCCCGGCCCGTACTGTCGCCAGCGGGACGGCTGTCCGCTGACGCCGCCAAAGCCCCATGCCCCCACGCCAGCCCGAACCCGGTCCAGGCCGGGGGTGTTGTCGGGCCCCCGGCCTGGATCATCCGTCACACCGTCCGCCGGGTTTCACTCCCGTGCCGCATGCCATTGCCCGGCTGGCGCGCGGGGCAGGCCGACGTCGGTCAGGTGCAGGATCCCGGGCCTTGCGGCCTTGACGTTGAAGGCGGCGTTGACCGCGGGCAGGGCGGTCATGGTGTCCCACTCGTGGTTGCCCCAGTGCTCGGGCGGGATGAAGCGGATCCGGGTGTCGATCCCCGGCTCCCCGTCGATGACCACGCGGTACTGGTCGTCGTTGAACTCCCAGTCCTCGTTCAGATGCTTGGTCAGGTACCAGCGGAACTTCATCTGGATGACCGTGCTGCCGCTCAGGTTGCCGTTCCAGCCGACCTCCACAGCGGCGTTCGTGCCCTTCTCGATGGTCATGTAGCCCAGGTCGACCGTCTGGGAGGCGGTGGCGTAGCCGAGGAAGAACTCGACGCTGTCGAGCGTGTATTCCAGGGCGTGCGCCATGCGCTGCACGGCTTCCTCGGCCGGCATCATCCACAGCTTCGCCATGTCGGCGATCTGCGGTGTGGTGCCGGTCAGGGAGATGCCCATGGCCTCCCAGGTCTCCTTCGACTCGTAGACGGAGCAGTCGGCGGCCTCCAGGATGGAGATCTTCCGTACGTCCCGGCACACGCCGGTCATGGCCGTCACCATCGTGTTGATCCACCCGGGGCTTATGCCCGTGATGTAGAGCGAGCTGTTCCCGCGGGCGCAGGCGGCCTCCAGCCGCTCCTTCGTCTCACCCTTGACTCCGCCGACGTTGAAGAACAGGTTGGTGCTGACCACGTCCATTCCCGCCTCAAGCAGCGGCAGGACATGGTCGAGATCGGCCATGAAAGGGGTGTAGACGACGGTGTCCGCCTTGAGCGCGATCAAGGCGTCGATGTCGTTGGTCGCCGCGACGCCACACGGCGGCCGACCGCACAGCGTTCCCGCATCGGTGCCGACCTTGTCCGCCGACCAGGCGTACACACCCACAAGGTCCAGACGCGGATCATCAAGTATCGCCCGTAACGTCAGCTTGCCCACTTTTCCGGTGGTCCACTGGATGACACGAAGCCTTTCCATACGCCTGCCCGTCCTCTCGGTCGAAGCGCCCTGCCGCCCCGATACGGGCGTCGGACCCGCTGCCGGCCGCACCTTCGACGCCGCCGACACCGGGAGCGGGACATCCGCTCCGTCTCACGTCACCGGAAACTCTTGATCCACCAGCCCCGCCGCTGAACACTTGTATAACAGCGGGGCACGGACCGTACAAGCTTCCGCAGACCCTGGCCCTGGCCACCGGACGGGCCGGTACGTCCGGTGGCGGCGTGGCACCCACAAGAGCCCGTCCAGCCCGTCCAGCCCGACGACCGGGCCGTCCCCCGGGCATCGGTCTCCACCCGGCCACTGTGCCGCAGCCGTCCACGATTGTCGCCCCTCTGGATATTTCACTACTGAAGCGGCCCTCGCCCGTCTAGGCTCTCGTAGCGGGAACCGACGGAAGCACGGGAGGCCGCGTGCCCGACTTCAGCCACCTCAGTTTCGGTGCGCCGGCCGCCGAACGCGACATCAGGCGCGGGCTCGACGCCTACTTCATCGAGTCGGCCGCGTACCGCAACATGAACACCGGAACGAAGACGATCCTGGTCGCGAACCGGGGTGCCGGCAAGAGCGCGATCCTCAAGACCATGGCCCGCCGGCACCGCGACCGCGGGGCCTCGGTCATCGAGCTCGCACCCGAGGACTACTCGTACGAATTCCTCAGCGGGGCGATGACCCGCGAGGCCGACGGCGCGTGGGCCAAGCTCGGCGCGTACGCCGTGGCCTGGAAATACCTGCTGCTCGTGCTCATCATGAAGGAGCTGACGAAACGGCACGGCCGGATAAGACGCGGCGCCGAGAGCCAGATATACGCCTACCTGCGCGACAATCACCGCGGCGCCGCAGTAACCCCGCTGGATTCGTTCGTCTCCTATCTGCGCCGCATCGAGTCGGTGAAGCTGGGAAGCTTCGAGGCCGGTATCCGCACGACGGAGCTCCAGCGCCTCTACAAACTCCAGGAGCTGGAACACCTGATCCAGCCGTTGAGCCGCCTGTGCGCGCGCTCGGGGGTCACCGTCCTGGTCGACGAGCTGGACCGCGGCTGGGACGCGAGCGAGGACGCGCAGGCCTTCGTCGCCGGTCTCTTCCAGGCCTGTATGTCACTGAACGACCTCTCGCCGCACCTGCACGTCTTCATGTCGCTGCGCCAGGAGCTCTACGACAACATTCCCGCCCTCTACGACGACGCGCAGAAGTTCCGCGACCTGATCGAGGTGGTGCGGTGGGACGAGCCGCACCTGTGGCAGCTGATCGCCTGCCGTATCCGGCACACCGTGCCCGGGCTGAGCGGTGTGGGCGACGACGAGTGCTGGGCGGCGGTGTTCCGCGATCCGCGCTGGTCGTTCCGCTACATCGTCGACCGCTCGCTGCGCCGCCCACGCGAGATCATCCAGTACTGCAGCCACGCGCTCGAACACGCGCGCCAGAACCGGTCCGCCGGTGGCCGGCGGATCGCGCGGCGCGACATCCTCGCCGTGGAAGCCACCTACTCCGGCGAGCGGACCCGCGACATCGCCGCCGAGTACCGGTTCCAGCACCCGGGCCTGCTCAGCGTGTTCGAGGCGTTCCGCGGCCGCCCGGCGGTCTGGGCCCGGGACGACCTCGAGTACCTGCTGCTGGACATCGCGACGGGAGCCGTGCGGACCAGCAGGGAGGCCACGAAGTGGATCTCCGACCGGGATCCCGACCATCTGCTGGAGACACTGTGGAACGTGGGTTTCATCCGCGACCACTCAGTGCTGTCCGCATCGTGGGCGGGGAGCGATCGCGCTGACTCCCTCACCTCGACCAGGGGTGTCTCGACCTTCGCCGTGCATCCGATGTTCCGGCAGTACGTGGGAACCCTGGACTGAAGGTCGGCCCCGGCCGGGTGAAGATCGATCCGAGCACGGAGCACCACGGGTGGCCCACCGTGCCGCGCCGGCACGGCTGAGTAGTTCCCCCCGGCGGCCCAGCCGCGACCAGGCCGTCGGCGACCAGTTACGCGCAGCACGGCACGCACCACCTGAAAGTGTCCGTCCGGGCGGTGCGCGGAATGCCGATCCGTCAAAACAACGGCCCTAAGGGCATCCTGAGGGGCTTCCAGGGGTGAACATTGGGCGTGGTTTGGACGAGCGGGGGGCGCGTCAGACCGCGAGTGCCCGACACGTGTGCTGGAGGATGCGATGCCGTACCGCTTCGATCCCGAACTCGCCTCGCTGGTCGAGATCACGCCGCACGTCACCGTCGACGACATCACCGCGACGCGCGCCCGCGCGGCCGAGTTGATGCTCGCCGCCACGCGTGAGATCGACCTGACCGGGGTCAACATCACCGACACCTGCGTACCCGGCCCACCGGACGCCCCCGACGTGGCGGTGCGCATCTACACGCCGGTCGGTGTCGCCCGACCCACCCCGGCCGTCCTGCACCTGCCCGGCGGCGGCTTCGTCGCAGGCGGCCTCGGGACGGAGCACCGCGCCAACATCGGGCTGAGCCGGGCCGTCGGTGCCGTCGTCGTCGCGGTGGACTACCGGCTGGCCCCCGAGCATCCCTATCCGTCCGCGCTCGAGGACTGCTACGCGGCCCTGTGCTGGATGGCGGCCCGCGCTGACCGGCTCGGCGTCGATCCGAACCGGATCGCCGTGCACGGGGCGCACGCCGGCGGGGGCCTGGCCGCGGCGCTGGCGCTGCTCACCCGTGACCGGGGCGGGCCCGCGCTGTGCTTCCAGTGCCTGGACTTCCCCGAGCTCGACGACCGGCGCGCGGTGCCGAGCCTGGCGGCGGCCCCCGTAGGCCTCGGCGACGCGCTCGGCGGCGGCCGCGAGCACCGTCCCGGAACGACCGGTGCCAGAACAGACAGCGCCGGGGCGGACGGCGGCTCCGTCGGCGCGGCGCGGCGGGCCGACACCGCCGTGCACTGGGACGCGTACCTCGGTGAGGGCCGGGCGGGAACCGACGGCGTACCGCTGTACGCGGCGCCCGCGCGGGCCGAGGACCTGCGTGGGCTGCCGCCGGCGTACGTCTGCGTCCAGGAGCGGGACCGCCTGCGCGAGCAGGGAGTCGCCTACGCCGACGCGCTGCGTTCCGCCGGTGTCCCGGCGCGGCTGCAGGTCGTCGCCGGCTCGGCCCCCGAGCCGGCGCCCAGGCGGCGCGCCGCCTCACCCGAGACGGTGGCCGCCCTCCGCGCCGCCCTGCACGGCCGCGACTGAGGCGCCGGGGGCCCGAGGACGGACCGCCGGCTCACGCCGCGACGGGCCCGTCCAGGGCTGGTGGTGGGGAGTGGGTAGTTGGAGCTGGGGCGTGGCTAACTGGTCAGTCGCGCTCGGTCGCGTCGGCACTGACCTCGGAGTCATCCACCTTGCGCTGGCCGGGGACGACCGACGGGCCGCTGGCCGCGTTGTGCCGGGTGTAGATCGCCTGGATCTCCTGCCGCGCAGCGGGCGTCTCGGTCGAGCTGATGACGAGATCGAACTCGTGGCGCATACGGCGGACGGCACGGCGGGCGGCAAGCTTCTGGTAGAGGCCCGGACGGTCGGAGCTGGTGAGGTTCACGTCAATCCCCCTGAAGCATCCTCAGTGGCGGCTGGATTTCGGGCGGCTGGATTTCGGCCGTCGCTATTAATAATGCCGCTGCGACGGCGCGATAATCCATACTGAGGACGTGACCTCGGCCGCACCTTCGGGGGTCGGACGCACTACAATGTGGGCCACGTCTATGCCGTGGGACACAACCCCGACGGGGGCGTCGGGGAACCGACACCCCGAGGTGGCGCGGGTCACTCACCGCCGATTGTCGTGACCCACGTCACGGGACGCCGAATCCCATCGAGAATCCCCGCCACGGGCGGGGCCGCGTTTCTCCCCCGCCTCGGGGCCGGGCCGGGCCGTCCGTCAGGGCCGGCGGGGCGGCCCGTCGGCGGCCGTCGGGACGCCGCCGCCCCGACCCTCCCCACGGCGGCGGACCCGCCGGCACACCGGCTGACGTCCCGCTCAACGGGACACCCGGGGGCAGGAGTGCCTGGCACGACGGAGCAATCACCTCCGGCGGGGTCACCCCCACCCAGGTGCCGGCTGCCGGCACCGGGCCCGCGCCGGCCACTTTCGTCGCACCTGGCCGTGACGCACGGCAGTGCACCCCTTCCTGTCGGGATGGTGACTTAGCCCGAGTAAAGACCGTTGGTGGTGAGCACATACAATTCTGTCTACCTGATCCCATCCCGCCGCCCCGCGCGCGGGATGATGCCGTCATCGAATTGGGAGGGCTCACATCGACCGCCACGAGCTCGTCGACCTCACGCGACGGGCGCTGAAAATAGCGACCGACAATACAACCGACATGACGCCGACGGAAGGCGGCGTGGCGGCGACGGCCTATACCAGCCGGGAACGTTTCGAACTGGAACGTGAAGTCGTCCGGCGTTCACCGCAGCTCGTGGGCTACAGCTCCGAACTGCCCGAGGCCGGAACCTACTGCACAAAGACCGTGATGGACGTCCCCGTGCTGTTGACGCGCGGCGATGACGGAACGGTGCGCGCTTTCCAGAACGTGTGCGCCCACCGGCAGGCTCAGGTCGCCCAGGGCTGCGGCGTGGCGCAGCGGTTCACCTGCCCCTGGCATGCGTGGACGTACGACGCGCACGGCGAGTTCGTCGGCGGTCCGGGGCGGGAGGGCTTCCCCGCGACACTCAACGGTCAGGCGCGGCTCACCGAGCTGCCCGCCGCCGAGAACGCGGGGTTCCTGTGGGTCGGGCTGGACCCGGCCGCCGGGCCGCTCGACATCGACGCGCACCTGGGCGAGCTGGGCCCGGAGCTGGCGTCCTGGAACATCGGGTCGTGGGCGCCGGTGGGCGAGAAGGTCATCGACTCACCGGTCAACTGGAAGCTCGCGCTCGACACGTTCGCCGAGAGCTACCACTTCGCGTCGGTGCACCGGGACACGTTCGCGCTGATCAACAAGAGCAACTGCGCGCTGTTCGACTCCTACGGGCCGCACCACCGCCTGGTCTTCCCGATGAACCACATCACCGACCTGGCGGACAAGCCGGAGGAGGAGTGGGAGCCGCTGAACAACTTCGTGTTGATCTACGCCCTGTTCCCCAACATCGTCCTGTCCGTGACGGTCGCGAACGGCGAGGTGTTCCGGGTGTACCCGGGCGAGCGCCCGGGCCATTCGATCACCTACCACCAGAACGCGTCCCCGATGGACCTCACCGACGAGGCGACCCGGGAGACCGCGGAGACGATCTTCGACTACGCGCACAACGCCGTCCGCGACGAGGACTACGCGCTGGCGGCCCAGGTGCAGGCGAGCATGGCCTCGGGCGCGCGCGCGGACCTCGTCTTCGGGCGCAACGAGCCCGGCCTGCACCACCGGCACGAGGTTCTCGAGGACGCGCTCGGCCGCTAGCGGCCCGCGCGGACGACAACCGCCCCGTGCCGGCGGCGGCCGCTTCGCACCGGCGGAAGCCGGTCCGGCGGCGAGCCCGCACGCGGGAGGTCGAAACGATCAGGGAAAGGGCCCGTGCGGAGCCCGGGCCCTTTCCCTTGACCCACGTTCTCCTGACGTCCCGCTCCTGACACGTGGTCAGGCCGGCAGATCAGGCAAGCGTCGCGATGGCCTCGTTGAAGGTCTTCGACGGGCGCATCACGGCCGCGGCCTTGGCCGGGTCGGGCTGGTAGTAGCCACCGATGTCGGCCGGCGAGCCCTGCACGGCGAGCAGCTCGTCGACGATGGTCTTCTCCTGGGCCGCGAGGCTCTCGGCCAGGCCGGCGAACGCCTGCGCGAGCGCGGCGTCGGTGGTCTGCGCGGCCAGCTCCTGGGCCCAGTACATCGCCAGGTAGAAGTGGCTGCCCCGGTTGTCGATGCCACCGACCCGGCGGGTGGGCGACTTGTCCTCGTTGAGGAACGTCGCGGTCGCCCGGTCGAGGGTGTCGGCCAGCACCTGGGCGCGGGCGTTGCCCGTGCGCTGCGCGAGGTGCTCGAAGCTCACCGCCAGCGCCAGGAACTCGCCCAGGCTGTCCCAGCGCAGGTAGTTCTCCTTGACGAGCTGCTGCACGTGCTTGGGCGCCGACCCGCCGGCACCGGTCTCGAACAGGCCGCCGCCGTTCATCAGCGGGACGACCGAGAGCATCTTCGCGCTCGTGCCGAGCTCCAGGATCGGGAACAGGTCGGTCAGGTAGTCACGCAGCACGTTGCCGGTCACCGAGATGGTGTCCTCGCCGCGGCGGATGCGCTCCAGCGAGAAGGTGATCGCGTCGACCGGGGCCTTGATCTCGATCTGCAGCCCGGTGGTGTCGTGGTCGGCCAGGTAGGTCCGGACCTTGGTGATGAGCTGGGCGTCGTGCGCGCGGGTCTCGTCGAGCCAGAACACGGCCGGGTTGCCGGTGGCGCGGGCCCGGGTGACGGCGAGCTTCACCCAGTCGCGGATCGGGGCGTCCTTGGTCTGGCAGGCGCGGAAGATGTCACCCGCGCTCACGGTCAGCTCGAGGACCGCCGTGCCCGCCCCGTCGACGAGCCGCACGGTGCCGGTCGTCGGGATCTCGAAGGTCTTGTCGTGGCTGCCGTACTCCTCGGCCTTCTGCGCCATCAGGCCGACGTTGGGCACCGAGCCCATCGTCGCCGGGTCGTAGGCGCCGTGCGCGCGGCAGTCGTCGATGACGGCCTGGTAGATGCCGGCATAGCTGCTGTCGGGCAGGACGGCGAGGGTGTCCGCCTCGGCACCGTCCGGCCCCCACATGTGGCCGGAGGTGCGGATCATCGCCGGCATGGACGCGTCGACGATGACGTCGCTGGGCACGTGCAGGTTCGTGATGCCCCGGTCGGAGTCGACCATGGCCAGCGGCGGCCCGGCGGCGAGCTCGGCCTCGAAGGAGGCCTTGATCTCGGCGCCCTCGGGCAGCGCCTCCAGCCCCTTGAAGATGCCGCCGAGACCCTCGTTGGGGGTCAGGCCGGCGGCGGCGAGCACCGCGCCGTGCCGGGCGAACGTCTCCGGGAAAAAGGCCCGCACCACGTGGCCGAAGATGATCGGGTCGGAGACCTTCATCATCGTGGCCTTCAGGTGCACCGAGAACAGCACGCCCTCGGCCTTGGCCCGGGCCACCTGCGCGGTGAGGAACTCGCGCAGCGCCCCGACCCGCATGACGGAGGCGTCGACGACCTCACTCGCGAGCACCGGTACCGACTCGCGCAGGACGGTCGTGGTGCCGTCGTCGCCGACCAGCTCGATGCGCAGGGCGCCGTCCGCGGCGATCACCGCGGACTTCTCGGTCGAACGGAAGTCGTCGGCGTCCATGGTCGCGACGTTCGTCTTCGACTCGGCGCTCCAGGCGCCCATGCGGTGCGGGTGCGCCTTCGCGTAGCCCTTCACCGACGCCGGCGCCCGGCGGTCGGAGTTGCCCTCGCGCAGCACGGGGTTGACCGCACTACCCTTGATCTTGTCGTAGCGGGCGCGGACCTCCCGCTCCTGGTCGGTCTTCGGGTCGTCGGGGTAGTCGGGCAGCGCGTAGCCCTGCTGCTGCAGCTCGACGACCGCGGCCCGCAGCTGCGGGATCGACGCCGAGACGTTCGGCAGCTTGATGATGTTCGCCTCGGGCGTGCGGGCCAGATCGCCGAGCTCGGCGAGCGCGTCGTCGATGCGCTGGGACGGCTCGAGGTACTCCGGGAAGCTGGCGATGATCCGCCCGGCCAGGGAAATGTCGCGACTGACGACACTGACCCCGGCCGTCGACGCGTACGCCTGCACCACCGGCAGGAACGAGTACGTCGCCAGAGCCGGCGCCTCGTCCGTCTGGGTGTAGATGATCACCGAATCAGTCACCGATACTCCGCTTCACGTCTACTACTTCGTGTCGTATCAAGGTATGCCCTGCCCGTCCCGAGCCTCTGATCCTTGCGCAGAGGCATGTGGCACCGTGCGTTGCCGCTCGTCCCGGCCATCCACTGTCGCCGCCCGCGGGTGCGCCGTGCCACCGTTTGCGACCTGCGCGACCCGGCGCCCACCCGCCAGGGCGGTGAACCGGGCCGGGTGGCCGGTGCGGCTGGGCGGCGCGCTACGCGAGTGCCAGTTCCTCGAGCACGGCGGGGTCGGAGAGGTCGCGGCCCTGCGCCGCCGCCTCGGCGTACCGGAGCTCCGCGGCGGCGTCGGCCTCCTCCATGGTCTCACCGGCCCTCCAGTAGGCGGAGGCCCGCAGGTCACCGCGCGGCACGCCGAGATCCTCCGCGAGCAGGCGGCGGATCACCCGGACCTCGCTCGCCTCCGCCGCGACGAAGGCCAGCGCGCCACCGTCCGGCCTGGTCAGGGCCCGCACCGCGGCCGGCAGCCCGCCGGCGGGCACCAGGCGCAGGTCGTCGCCCGGGCGTTCCGGCAGAAGCCCGAGATCCTGCTCGGCGAGACCGCTGAGGAGAACCACTGCGGGCTGCCCGGCGGGCAGCGCGGCGAGGATGGCCGCGACCGCCGGAAGCCCGCTACCGTCGGCGACGAGGATCGCGGTGCTGGTCCGCGCTGGCGCGCCGGCTTCCGGCGGGGCGAACTCGACCCGCATCCCGAGAAGGTCCGCGGTGTCACCGGGCCACAGGCGGTCGAGCCAGCCGGCGGCGAACCCGGAGCCGTGCCGGTGCACGTCGAAGGTGAGCCGGTTCGCCGCCGGGTCGAACGTGCGCACCGTGAAGGCCCTCGACAGTTCGGCCCGATCATCCGGCCCGGCCGCGCCCGCGTCGGCCCCGGAGCCGGTGCCGGCCGCGGCGGGCGGGTGGAGGAAGAGCCGGAAGGCGTCGGCGGGCAGCGGGTCGATGTAGGCCGACAGCCCGTCGCCGCGCACCGTCACCCGACGGAAGGACGGCGAGACCACGGCGACGGCCTCGACCGCCACCTCACACTGGATCATGCGGCCGGCCCGCCGCGCGGACGCGGCACGAATGGACTCACGCAGAGTGGCCACGGTTCAGCTCCTCGATCGGCTGCGTCACGGCGCACGCTCAGCGAGGATGGGAGCGGAGCTGGACCGCGGGTCTTCCCGCCCCACGAACGCCGAAATTTAGGTAAGCCTAACCTAGGAAACGGTCGGAAGAGGCGCATTGGCCGGATCGGCCGACGCCACACACCGGCAGGTCAGAGCCCCCGCTCTCAGCGCACGGCGTTGGCGCGGGTTGTCAGAGGAGGCCGTCGGAGAGGCCGTCCGGGGTACCGAAGCGGTGGGCGGTGATGCTGACCGCCTGCTCGCGCAGGAACGGCAGCAACTCCAGCCGCCCGGACTCGGTCACCGGCCGCGCGTGGACGGCGATCTCCAGGCGGTCACCGACCGCGGCCGTCAGCGCGCCGGCGTCCCCGCCGATCAGCCGAACCCGCAGCCCGGCCCGGCTCGCCGGGCGTCGGGCCAGGTCAGCGAGCCACTCGTCGTCGGACTGGCAGCTGTTACCGACCGCCAGCCCGGCGAGCTCCGCGCGTAGCCACCGCGGGAGCTCGACCGCGGAGCTCACCCGCAACGGCGAGCCGGCCAGCAGCCCGGCCGCGACCACGCGGACGAGCTGGTGGATCCCGCCGCCCGCGAAGCGGATCTCGACCAGAACGGGCTGGTAGCGCAGCATGTTGCGCTCGGCGGACAGCCCGGCGAGCTCGCGGGCGGCGCCGTACCCGCCGGCCCAGGCGGCCGCGTCGCTGCGCAGCGCCCGTTCCAGCCCAGCGAGATCCGCGACCGCGCCGACCCCACCACCGGCGCCTCCGCCAGGCGCGGCACCGCCAGCGGACGCGCCGCCGGCGGAGGCATCACTAGCGGAGGCGCCACCAACGGAGGCACCGTCGCCGGACTCTCCTACACAGTCACTGTCAGCGACGACGGCGAGCAGGCGGCGGGCGGCCGGCCCGAGCTCGGCCGTCGCGGAGCTGGGTCTGCTGGTCCAGCCGGCGAGGGCGTAGAGGTAGGTCGGGCCGCCCGTCTTGGTTCCCGGGCCCACCGCCGAGCGCTTCCAGCCGCCGAACGGCTGGCGGCCCACGATCGCGCCGGTGATGCCGCGGTTCACGTAGAGGTTGCCCGCCTGGACGTGGCGCAGCCAGTAGTCGAGCTCCGCCGCGTCGAGCGAGTGCAGACCCGCGGTGAGACCGAAGTCGACCTCGTTCTGGATCTCCACGGCCTCGGCGAGATCGACCGCCTCCATGATCCCCAGGACCGGGCCGAAGTACTCCGTCCGGTGGAACTCCGACCCGCGGGACACCCCCGCGCGCACTCCGGGCGACCACAGCCGGCCCTGTTCGTCGAGGCGCCGTGGCTCGACGAGCCAGCGCTCGCCCGGGCCGAGCTCGGTCAGCGCGCGCAGCAGCTTGCCCGAAGCCGGTTCGATGAGCGGCCCGAGCTGGGTCCGCGGGTCGGCCGACTCCCCCACGACCAGCGAGCGGACCGCGTCGACGAGCTGGTCGCGCAGCCGGCGGGACGCCGCCGCGGAGCCGACGAGGATGAGCAGCGACGCCGCCGAGCACTTCTGGCCGGCGTGGCCGAACGCGGAGGCGACGACGTCGCGCACGGCCAGGTCGGGGTCGGCGCTCGGCGTCACCACGATCGCGTTCTTGCCGCTCGTCTCCGCGAGCAGCGGCAGGTCGCGGCGGAACGACCGGAACAGCTCCGCCGTCTCGAACGCGCCGGTGAGGATGACCCGATCGACGCGAGGGTCACCGACCAGCGCCCGGCCGAGGTCGCCCTCGTCCACGTTGACGAGCTGGAGGACCTCGCGGGGGATGCCGGCGTCCCACAGCGCCCTTACCAGGACGGCGCCGCAGCGGCGGGCCTGACCAGCGGGTTTGATCACCACCGGCGAGCCGGCGGCGAGGGCGGCGAGAGTGGACCCGGCGGGGATCGCGACCGGGAAGTTCCACGGCGGCGTGACCACGGTGAGGCGCACCGGCGCGAGCAGCGCCCCGTCGACGTCGTCGAGCCCGGCACCCCGCTCGGCGTAGTAGCGGGCGAAGTCGACGGCCTCCGAGACCTCCGGATCGGCCTGGTCGAAGGTCTTCGCGGTCTCGGTGGCCATGACCTCGACCAGCTCGCCGCGCCGCTGTTCGAGCACCTCGGCGGCCCGGCGTAGAACGGCCGCGCGGCCCGCCCCACCCAGCGCCGCCCAACCCGGGCCAGCGGCGACCGCGCGTGCCAGCACCGCGTCCAGCTCGTCCGCCGAGCGGATCGTGGTGGCCGCGACGAGGTCGACGCCCAGCGTGGACGCCGGCACCCGGGCCAGGACGCGCCGTGCCCACGTCCGGTTGGCTGCCAGGGAGGGGTCGGTGTCCGGAGCGTTCCGGAAGCCTCCTGCGCCATCAGGCCCGGCCGGCCCCGCTGCGCCGATGGGAGGCGCGGCGCGCAGGCGGTTCTGGGTGCGGCGCGGGGACGGGACGGTGTCGTCGACGTCGGCCAGCGAGGCGCGGAACCGCTTCTCCTCACGGGCGAACAGCGTCTCGTCGGTGGCGAGGTCGAACACGGCCGACATGAAGTTCTCCCGGCTCGCGCCCTCCTCGAGCCGGCGGACCAGGTAGGCGATGGCGACGTCGAACTCCGCCGGCCGCACCACCGGGGTGTAGAGGAGCAGGCCGCCCACCTCGCGCGCGACGACCCGGGCCTGCGCCTGCGCCATCCCGAGCAGCATCTCGAAGCGGAGGCCGCCGCGGGCGCCGCGGCGGCCGGCGAGGAGCCACGCGAAGGCCAGGTCGAACAGGTTGTGGCCGGCGACCCCGACGCGCACGTTGGCGACCCGGTCGGGATGCAGGGCGTAGTCCAGCAGCCGTTTGTAGTTGGCGTCGGTGTCCTGCTTGGTGTCGTACGGCGCCGGCGGCCAGCCGCGCAGGGACGCCTCGGCCCGTTCCATCGGCAGGTTCGCGCCTTTCACCAGCCGTACGGTGACCGGGGCGCCGCCGGCCGCCCGCCGGGACGCGCTCCACTCCTGCAGGCGGGTAAGGGCGCCGAGCGCGTCGGGCAGGTAGGCCTGCAGGACGATCCCGGCCGCCAGGCGCCGCAGGGCCGGCCGGTCGAGCAGCGTGGTGAACACCTCGATCGTCAGGTCCAGGTCGCGGTACTCCTCCATGTCCAACGTGACGAACGTGGCCGGCCGCGACTCCGCCGGCCGTGACTCCGCCGGCCGCGCTGCCGTGGCCTGCTCGAACAGCGGTGTCAGCGTCTCCACGACATGCGCCATGGTCTCCTCGAAGGCCCAGGGGGCGTGCGGCGCGACGCTCGCCGACACCTTGATCGACACGTGGTCGACGTCGTCCCGGGCGAGCAGCGCCGTCGTGCCCGCCAGCCGGCGCGCGGCCTCCCGCTCACCGAGGACGGCCTCCCCCAGCAGGTTCATGTTCAGCTGGACGCCGGGCCGGCGCAGCCGCTCGATGGCCCGCCCGAGGCCGCGGTCGGTGGCATCGACGACGAGGTGGCCGACCATCCGGCGCAGCACCCGCCGGGCGGCCGGGACGACGACCCACGGCACCACGGGCCCGGCCGCTCCCCCTGCCCGCACCGCACCGCGCAGGTACCAGGGCAGGAAGGCGGGCACGGACGGCGCGAGCCGGGCCAGGTTGCGCGCCGCTACCCGCGGGTCCTCCGGACGGATCACCCCGTCGACGAAGCGCACGGTGAACGCCAGCCCGCCCGGCTCCCGCAGGACGGCGGCCAGCCGGGCGGCGGCCGGGTCCACCGGCTCGGACGCCGCCTCGGCGACCCAGCGGCGGACCAGCGCGACAGCCTCGTCGCCCAGGTCGGACAGGTCGTGCGGGCTACTGCTCACTGCCGCGGTCATCGCCGTCCTCGGGTCGGTGTGGCGGTCTTTCACAGTGTGGCCGCGAGCACCGACAACACGGCCCCACCGGCGGGGTACACACCGGTCGTACCCGCGGCGCGCGGTCCGTCCACGTCCGCCCCCCACCGGGCGGCCACGGGTCTGCCGGGATACCCGGCGCGGCACGGGAAAGCTTCATAGGATCTTGACTGCGGCGCCGCGTTCCGGTCACCGGCCGGGTGAGGGATGGAGGCGCCGCGAGGTGTCGCACGGAGGCGTTCACCCATGTCCGTCGAGCTGAACCACACGATCGTCCACGCCCGGAACGACGAGGAGTCCGCCCGGTTCCTGGCCCACATCCTGGGTCTCGAGGTCGGGCCGCGGACGGGCCGGTTCCTGCCGGTCGTCACGGCCAACGGCGTGGCCCTCGACTTCGCCGCCACCGCGGCGGAGTCCATCGCCACGCAGCACTACGCGTTCCTGGTGTCGGACGAGGAGTTCGACGCGGCGTTCGCCCGGATCAGGCAGGCCGGCATCACCTTCTACGCCGATCCCCAGGGGCGACAGAAGGGCGAGATCAACCACAACCACGGCGGGCGCGGCCTGTACTTCCTCGACCCGTCCGGGCACTGGATGGAGATCCTCACCCGCCCCTACGGGAACAACGGGTAGCGACCGGAGGACGGGGGCGGGAGATGACCGACAACGCCGGTGTGACCCCCGGCGCTCATGGAACCTGCTCCTGCGGCGGCGCGGCCGGCGTCGCCACCAGCGGCGCCGCGCGACGGTCCGCGGGCCGGCGCTGGCTGTGGATCGTCGCCGGGCTGGCCGCGGCCGGCGCGGCGGCGGCCGCGGCCGGGATCTGGCATCTCCCCCCGCGGATGTACCCGGACCCGGGCGACACCGACGCGCGGGCGGCCCTGCAGGGCGGCCTGCTGACCGCGGCCTCGGCCCTCATCGCCGTGGCCGGCGCCCTGGTCGCCCTGGACGAGACCCGGGCGGCCAACACCGAGACCCGGCGGGCGAACGAGGCGGCCGACGAACGCGAGCGGCAGGCCTACGCGAACACCCACGTCCGCGAGCTCTACACCCGGGCGATCGACCAGCTCGGCTCGGACAGCGACACGATCCGCCTGGGCGGCATCTACGCCCTCGAACGGATCGTCGCCGACAGCCCCGCCGACCGGCGGGCCGTCGTCGAGGTCCTCGCCGCCTTCGTCCGCACCCTCAGCACCGATCCCCGGCGCGCCCCGGCACCCGCCGCACCCGCCGCGCCGTCCGCCAGGCCCGGGCGGCGCGGGCCGTCCCGGCCGCCCGCCGTCGACATCCGCGCCGCCGTCGGCGTCCTCGCCCGGCTCCCGCACCCCGCGGACCTCACCGGCGCCGACCTGACCGGGCTCACCGGCCTCACCAACCACGCAGATCTTCCCGGTGCGCCCAGCCTCGCCCACCTGACGCTCACCAACGCCACCCTGGCCGACGCCCGGCTGGCCGGGGTCGACTTCACCGGCGGCAGCCTGGACGACGCCGATCTCGCCCGCGCCGACCTGCGCCGGGCGAACCTCACCGACGCCGAGCTTGTCGACGCGGACCTCACCGGCGCCCGGCTCGCCGACGCGACCCTTGCCGGCGCCCTGCTCTTCCGGGCGACCCTCACCGGCGCCCAGCTGGGCCGGGCCGATCTCACCGGCGCCCAGCTCGGCGGCGCCGACCTCACGAACGCCGTCCTGGACGAGGCGATCCTCGCCGACGCCGTCCTCTCCGGGGCGAACCTCACCAACGCCCGGCTGGACGGCGCCGACCTCACCGCGGCCACCGGCCTGGCCCAGAAGCAGGTGGACTCCGCGCGCGGCGACCGGCGGACCCACCTGCCGGCGGGCCTGGCCCGGCCGGCGTCGTGGGACACCGCGGAAGGGCCGGCCGGGCAGTAGAACCGGGCCCGGCCGGGGGACGTCCGCCGCCGCGGCGGGCGCGGTGGATGTGCGCGCCGCGGGGATCGAGTCGATCCTGACGGTGGAGGTGACGGCGCATGACGGCCGGCGGTCTGTCGATCCTGGGGACGCCGGTGGACGTCCCGGAACCGGACACACCGGACACACCGGACACAGCAGTGGTGCACCTGCTCGGCGTGCTGCGCAACCAGCTGGGGATGGATCTCAGCTGGCTGTGCCGCTTCGACGGCGACCGGCTGGTCCTGCAGGCCCATAACGGCGACGGCGCCTCCTACGGCGTCGGCCCGGGCACGACCGTGCTCGGCTCGCCCGAGGAGCGGGAGCGCACGCTCTACTGGCGGGTGCTGACCGGCCGACTGCCGCCGATCATTCCCGACACGCTGGAGGACCCCCGGACGGCGGGTCTGCCCACCATCACTGAGCTCGGTGTCCGCGCCTACGCGGCGACGCCCGTCCGCGACGGCGACCGCGTCTACGGGGTCGTCGGCTGTATCGGGCGCGTTCCCCGGCCGGACCTGGATTCACGGCACGTCCAGATCCTGATGTTGATCGCGGACCTGCTCAGCGTGTCGGTCCGGGATCTGCACCGGATGTGGGAGCACTCCGGCCGGACCTGGCGGGCCGTCCGGGAGGTCCTCGACAGCGGCGGGCCGCGTCTGGTGTTCCAGCCGGTCGTCGACCTGCGCACCGGGTCGGCCGTGGCGGCCGAGGCCCTCGCCCGGTTTCCCGGCCCGCCGGCCGATCCCCAACAGTGGTTCGCGCGGGCCGCCGGCGTCGGGCTCGGCGTCGAGCTGGAGCTCTCCGCCGTCCGGCGGGCGCTGGGCGTGCTGCCCGCCATCCCGGCCAACGCCCGCCTGGCGGTCAACGCCTCCCCGACCGCGCTCACCGGTGGTCTGCTCGGTGTCCTCCCGGACATCGACCTGACCCGGCTCGTCGTCGAGATCACCGAGCAGGAACGCAGCCTGGACGACCCGGCCGTGCTGCGCGCGGCCCGGGAGCTGCGCGCCCGCGGGACCCGGATCGCCGTCGACGACGTCGGCGCCGGCTACGCCGGGCTCGCCCGGCTCGTGCAGCTGCGCCCCGACGTGATCAAAATGGACCGGTGCCTGATCCACGGCATCGACACCGATCCCGTCCGCCGCGCGACCGCCATCGCGCTGGTCTACCTCGCCGGGAAGATCGGCAGCCGGATCATCGCCGAGGGCATCGAGACCGCCGCCGAGCTCACCGCGGTGCGCGACACCGGGATCGGCTACGGCCAGGGGAACCATCTCGGCGCCCCGGACCCGATGCTGCCCGTCTTCCACCGGCCCCGGTGGCCGGGCGGCCCGGGACCACCCGACCACCGCCCGGCCACCGGGGCCCAGAACGTCAGCAGCGCTTAGGACCTCAGCATTGCGTGGGACGTCAGCATTGAGGGGGACGTCAGCAGTTGAGCGTTCCGGCACGCAGCGCGTGGCTGGCGTCGTTGGCGTCGTCGGACCACAGGACCGGCTTCAGGCCGGACGCACAGGTCTCCTGCGGCGCGATGGCGAATCCCTCGTTGTTGTAGTTCGCCATTCCGGTGGGCCGCTCGTAGACGGCCGTGACGGCGAGCTGGCCCTGGGCGTTGACGTCGAGCGTCGCGGTGCGGCCCTGGCAGGTGTCGTCGCAGGCCGCCCACAGGTGGCCGGTGCTGGGCTCGTACTCGAGGTCCATCACGCCCGCGAAGCCGCTCGGCACGGCGGCGATCCGGGTGTAACCGCCACCTGTCTGGTCGAGGGCGTAGGCGTAGATCGTGCCGTTGGCCTCCAGGCCGACGAAGTACAGGCCGCTGCCGTGGCCGGGGTAGGAGGCCGGGTTGTACGCGGCGCTGGTGTGCTCGTCCCGGAAGCCGTGCGCGGTGAGGAACGAGTCGGGGATCCACGCGATGCCCTCGGGGCCGCTGTTGGCCGCCACCGCGGGCAGGTCGGAGGTGAGGTCCCACTCCGCGGTCGCGTTGAGCGCGGTGGCCGTGGAGGACACGTCGAACCGGGCGATCTTCGGCAGGCTGGTGCTGCCGTTGTTGTCGCGTTCGGTGGCGACCATCACGCCGTCGGGGGTGACGACCACGCCTTCCGCGTCGAGGTCGCCGGTCCCGTTGGCGTAGTGCAGCGCCTTCCCGGACGTCCAGCCGCCGGAGGTGTCGGGGATCCACGTCGCGCCGCTGGGCACGAGCCGGTAGAGCGCGCCGGGGCCGTTCTTCACCGCCCAGAGCACGCTGGCGCTCTGAAAGGACAGCCCGCTCAGGTTGGTGCCGAACGCGTTCGCGGCGTCGGCGACGGTGACCGCGGTGCCACCGGGCCACGCCGCGGCCGTACCGCCGCCTGAACAGGAGTTGGCGGCGCCCCGGGTCGACACGCTGGTCGTGGTGAACGCGCCGCTGCCGTCCGGGCACCGCCCATAGGTCGTCGTGGCATGCGAGGTCCAGGTGTACGAGTCCACCAGCGTCGTCCCGCCCGGCTGGTACAGCCGCACCGAGTCGGCGCTGCCCAGGCCGAACACCGGATCCACGTCGAGCACCACGCGTCCGCCGGCGGCCACCGAGGTGCCTGAGGCGACCGTGAACACGTGCGAGTTGTTGTTGTCCTTGACCACCCAACCCGAGATGTTCACCGCGGCCGTACCGGTGTTCACCAGCTCCACCCAGTCACCCGGCGAACCGCCGTTCGACTCGATCTCGTTGATCCGCACGTCGGTCGGCCCGGCCATAGCCGTCGGCACGCCGAACAGGGCGAGCGCGACCATGGCCAGGGCGGCGGCGACAGCGAGCCGCCCCCTCCCACGCAAATTCCAACGCAACGCAGTGGCTCCTTCTCCCAGGGTGACCAGTGGAGAGCGGCGAAATCGCGCCCCGGCGAAGCCTTCAGCACACGGTCGACCGGAAGCTGAACGCCCAACCAACAACACAGGCAACACAGATGGCCACCATCCGTGGGTGGACGTGCCGGCTGAGGCACGTTCCACGTCCGCCGTGAGCGCTGCCGGCGCTGGCGCCCGGATCCGAGCGCCTGGCGGCTCACATGAGGCCCACATCAACGGCATCAAGACTGCGGACGACGCCGGACCGGCCCGCCATCCGGCCACTCCGCCACCGCGCAGCTCGCTTCGCCGCCGTCCCGCCGTCCTGTGCCGCTTCGCCCCCGCCGTTCTCAGGAGGATGCCCGCCGTGCCGACTTCGGCCGAACCCCGTCCCGGCACGGCGCCCCACCCACCGCCTCCGGCGCTCCCCCCGACGGATCCGCCGACGCGGCGGCGCGGTCGACCGCCGCGACGGGCCGCCGTGGCCGCCGGCGCCCTGATCGCCGTCGGAGCGGTCGTCGCCGTGCTGGTCACCGCACCGATCGCCGCGCGGGGCGGTTCCGCCCAGGCGCCGTCCGCCGCCTCGGTCCCGAGCACCGGCACGAGTGGCGCGAGCGGCACGCCGGGTGGTTCCGGTGGCGCTCCCTCGGACGGCTCATCGCCCGGCTCGCCGGCGGACGAACGCGGCGTGGTCGCCGTCCGGGGATCGAACCTCGCCGACCCCTACGTGCTCGCCGCCGGCGCCACCAGCTACGCCTACGGGACCAACGCGGACGATGCCAACATCCCCGTGCTCGTCAGCACCGATCCGGAGCTACGAACCTGGACGCGGGCCGGCGACGCGCTGCCGCGGCTGCCCGGCTGGGCGCAGGACACCGGCTTCACCACCTGGGCGCCCGCGGTCGCCAGGGTCGACGACGGGTATGTGCTCTACTACGCCACCCGGGTCGCCGCCACCGGGCACCAGTGTGTCTCGACGGCCCACGCGGCCAGCCCGACCGGCCCGTTCGCCGACACCTCGGCCGCGCCGCTGATCTGCCAGGAGTCCGAGGGCGGCAGCATCGACCCGAGCCCGTACACCGTGGGCGCCGACCGCTACCTCACCTGGAAGAGCGAGGGCGTCCTGCCCGGAACCATCCCGGCGATCTGGGCGCAGCGCCTCTCCCCCGACGGGCGCACCCTGCTCGGCGAGCCGGCCCGGCTGCTCACGCCAACCCTTGACTGGGAGCACGGCGTCGTCGAGGGCCCGGCGATGCTGGCGCGCGACGGCCGCTACGACCTGCTCTACTCCGCCGGGGACTGGCACAGCACCGACTACGCGACGGGCTCGGCGACCTGCGCCGGGCCACTCGGCCCCTGCACACCGCGGCCGGAGCCCCTGCTGCGCACCGGCACCGCCGGCGTCGGCCCCGGCGGCGCCGAACCCTTCCAGGCGCCGGACGGAGCCTGGTGGCTGGCGTTCCACACCTGGAACCGCCGGCAGCCGGCGGCCTCACCGCACGCCGACCGCCAGCTCGTCCTGGCACCACTCGCTCCGGCCGGCCCGCCCGCGCTGCCTGGGCGGGAGCCCGGCCGGCCCGCTCGAGCCGGCCTCGAGCTGGGCCGTGTCCTCAGCGTCCAGGCAGCCAGCCAGACCGCCAGTGGCTAACAGCGCTCCGGTTCCGCGGAACCCCAGGACCGACCACGGCCCGCAGCGGACACAGCCAGCAGACGTTCCGGTTCCGCGGAACCTCGAGACCGACCGCGGCTCGCGGCGATCCCGGTGGCGCTAGGTGGTGACCAGGTCGACGGTGAGCTCCGTGCCGGTGGCGGCGCGGACGTCGTCGACGGTCACGCCGGGCGCGGTCTCGCGCAGAGCCAGGACACCGCCGGGCACGACGTCGATGACCGCGAGGTCGGTGATGATCCGCTGAGCGCAGGCGCGGCCGGTCAGCGGCAGCGTGCACTCGTCGAGGATCTTGTGGCTGCCGTCGCGGGCGACGTGCTCCATCATCACGATCACGTGCCGGGCGCCGTGCACGAGGTCCATCGCGCCGCCCATGCCCTTGACCATCTTGCCGGGGATCATCCAGTTCGCCAGGTCGCCGACCCGGGAGACCTGCATCGCCCCGAGCACCGCGACGTCGACATGACCGCCGCGGATCATCCCGAACGAGGTGGCCGAGTCGAAGAAGGCCGCCCCGGGCAGGACGGTGACGGTCTCCTTGCCGGCGTTGATCAGGTCGGGGTCGACGGCGGCGTCCGCCGGGTAGGGGCCGACGCCGAGGATGCCGTTCTCGCTGTGCAGGACCACGGTCACGCCGTCGGGCAGATAGTTCGGAACCAGGGTCGGCAGGCCGATACCGAGGTTCACGTACTGTCCGCTCTCGAGCTCGCGGGCGACCCGGGCCGCGAGCTCGGTACGAGTCAGGGCCATCTCAGCTCACCGTCCGCTTCTCGATCCGCTTCTCCGTGTCGGGCGCGTGCACGACCCGCTGGACGAAGATCCCCGGGGTGTGCACCTGGGCCGGGTCGAGCTCGCCGGGCTCGACCAGTTCCTCGACCTCGGCGATGGTGACCCGCCCGGCCGTCGCGCACAGCGGGTTGAAGTTGGCGGCGCTCGCCCGGTAGACCAGGTTGCCGTGCCGGTCGCCCTTCCAGGCATGGACCAGGGCGAAGTCGCAGACTATGCCGCGTTCGAGGACGTAGGTCCGGTCGTCGAAGATCCGGGTCTCCTTGGGCGGCGAGGCGACCGCGATGCCGCCGGAGCCGTCGTACAGCCACGGCAGGCCGCCCTCGGCCACCTGGGTCCCGACGCCCGCGGGGGTGTAGAAGGCCGGGATGCCGGCGCCGCCGGCGCGCAGCCGCTCGGCCAGGGTGCCCTGCGGAACGAGCTCGACCTCGAGCTCACCGGAGAGGAACTGACGCTCGAACTCCTTGTTCTCCCCGACGTAGGAGCCGGTGGTGCGCCGGATCCGCCCCGCCCGCAGCAGCAGGCCGAGGCCCCAGTCGTCCACGCCGCAGTTGTTGCTGACCGTCTCGAGGTCCTTGGGGCCGGCGGCGAGCAACGCGCGGATGAGGCCACTCGGGATGCCACAGAGCCCGAATCCGCCCACCGCCAGCGAGGCCCCGTCGGGGATGTCCGCCACGGCGAGCTCCGCGCTCGGAACCACCTTGTCCAACCTGTCCACCCCTCACTCCCGCACCGGCGACGGTCTCGTCCGTCCAGCAGGTAACAACAGGTCACAGCGTTCAATCAGTGACAGCGTTCAATCAGTGCGACGGCCCCGCCCGCGACCGCCCTCGAGCCGGGCGGCCACCGGCCGCGCCGGTGGGGCTGGTGGTGGAACCCGCGGTGTCGGATGCGCCACGACACCCGCGAGCGCGGTCAGGGAGACGGCATGCACGCCACCCGGCACACGACGGTTCACGTGCACGCAACTGATCACGTTGGCCGACGGTTCACGTTAGCAGAGACTCACTGGGCCGAGGACACGCTCACCCGAACGGGTCCGGAAGATCTTCCCGACTGCCTCCGCGACGCCCACGTACCCGGACTGGTACCTTCCGTCACCGGTCCGCCGGCGGTCGACCATCGCGGCTGTTCGCGGTACGTACCAGACAGGACGGGCGCCGCCGCCCACTGGACTGCGTCCGGGCAGCGAAGGTACGTTAAGCCCCGGTCTCGCGCCGCGTGTGGCCGCGCGCGAACTCCCGGGACCACCCCAGTTCGAGGCGATGCAGTTCGAGGCGACCCGTTCCCGGCGATCCCGCCGAGGCGGTTCGGCTGCGACTGACGCGTCCGAGGTGGCCTGGAGGCGACCGGAGCCCGTGGGATCGATGGCATTCCCACGGTCGGCGGCGCTTGGCGGGGCAGTGTGGTCGACCCGTCACCACGTCGACCGACGGCGTCCCGGTCACGGGTCCGCCGGCCGCTCCGGGGTGCGGCGGCCCACCTCCGTCTCCTCCTGAGCATGGTCTGCCCGTCCCCCGGGCCGGCCGGTCCCCGGCGCACGAAACCGATATCCGACACGCACGCGATATCTAGCACGCACACGACCAGGCACACGAAACCCGACGGGCCCGTCATGCGCGGAGCCCGTGACTCAGACGACGACGTCGGCGGGACACCCCGCCTCGGCCGGAGAGGGGCGACCGGATGCGACGCACGGTCTACGGTCCCGAGCACGACGCTTTTCGGGCAGCCGTCCGCACCTTCTTCGAAAAGGAGATCGGGGCGCACTACCGCGAGTGGGAGGAAGCCGGCCTACCGCCGCGCGACTTCTACAACAAGGCGGGGGACGTTGGAATCCTCGGGCTCGGGATCCCGGAGGAGTACGGCGGCGGCGGGGCGGACTTCCTGTTCAACGCCGTCGTCACCGAGGAGGCCGCCCGGGGCGGCTACGCGCTGGGCCCCCTGCGCATCCACGCGGACATCTCCGTCCCGTACTTCGTCGACCACGGCAACGAGGAGCAGAAGACTCGGTGGCTGCCGGGCCTGGCCAGCGGCGAGCTGGTCGCCGCGCTGGCGCTGACCGAGCCGGGCGCGGGATCGGACCTGGCCGGTTTCACCACCACCGCGCGCCGCGAGGGTGACCACTACGTGGTGAACGGATCCAAGACGTTCATCACCGGCGGCCTGAACGCCGACCTCTTCCTCACCGCGGTGAAAACCGACCCGACCCAGCGCCACGCCGGCCTGTCGCTGCTGGTGATCCCCGGTGACCTTCCTGGCGTCAGCCGCGGGGCCCCGCTACACAAGATCGGGCTGCACATCCAGGAGGCAGTCGAGATCTTCTTCGACGACGTCCGTGTCCCGGCGGCGAACCTGCTGGGCGAGGAGGGCCAGGGTTTCACCTACCTGACCTCGCACCTCGTGCAGGAGCGGCTCTCCATCGCGATCAACGCCCAGGGCGCGGCCGCGTCGATAGTCGAGCAGACCGTCGCCTACGTCAACGGCCGCAAGGTGTTCGGCAAGACGCTCAACACCTTCCAGAACACCAAGTTCGTGCTGGCCGGGTGCGCGACCGAGGTCGAGGCGGGCCAGGCCCTGCTGGACCAGGTGCTCCTCGCGCACGTGGCGGGCGACGCGACGCCGGCCGACGCCGCGATGGTCAAGCTCTTCTGCACGGAGATGCAGGGCCGGGTGATCGACTCCTGCCTGCAGCTCTTCGGCGGCTACGGCTACATCAACGAGTACCCGGTGGCGCGGGCCTGGGCCGACGCCCGGGTCGGGCGGATCTACGGCGGTTCCAGCGAGATCATGAAGACGATCATCGCGAAGTCGCTCGGGCTGTGACGGTGCGCCCGCCGCGCCCCGCGCCCGCCCGCCGCACCCCGGAGGTGACCTGACGTGACCGTCCGTCACGACCACTGGATCGGCGGGAAGGCCGCGGCACCGGCCGGCGGGAGCTACCTGCCCACGCTCGACCCCTCGACCCGCGAGCCCGGTGACGAGATCGCCGCCGGCTCCCCCGTGGACGTCGACCGTGCCGTCACCGACGCAGCGGCGGCCCAGCCGCAGTGGGCGCGGCGGTCGGGGGCGGAGCGCGGCGAGCTGCTCCACCGGGTCGCCGACGTCATCGACGCGCACGCGGCCGAGCTGATGGAGCTGGAGCGGGTGGCCACCGGCAAGATCGCCACCCAGCTCCGGTTCGAGGTCGAGCAGTCCGCCGCCTACTTCCGGTACTACGCCGGGGTGGTGCGCGCGCGCCACGGGCGCACGATCGACCTGGGCGGGGGCAGCCACACCTACACCCGGCTGGAGCCGTACGGGGTGGTCGCGGCGATCACCCCGTGGAACCTGCCGCTGAACCAGGCGTGCCGGGCGCTGGCCCCGGCGCTGGCCGCGGGCAACGCCGTGGTGGTCAAGCCGTCCGAGCTGACGTCGATCTCCACCGTCCGCCTCGCGCGGCTGGCGAGCGAGGCCGGGCTCCCGGACGGCCTGTTCAACGTCGTGACCGGAACCGGGCCCGAAGTCGGGACCCCGCTGGCCGCCGACCCGCGGGTCGGGCGCGTCACCTTCACCGGCTCGGTCGCCACCGGGCGGCACCTGGCCCGGATCGCGGCCGACCGGCTCGTGCCGGCGACCCTCGAGCTCGGCGGCAAGTCTCCCCTGGTGGTCTTCGCCGACGCCGACCTGGACCGGGCGGCCGCCGCCGCGGTCTCGACCGTCGCGACCAACTCCGGGCAGGTGTGCTCGGCGACGACCCGGCTGCTCGTCGAGGCGTCCGTGCACGACGAGCTGGTCGCCCGGGTGGTCGCGGCGGTGGAGCGGCTCACCCCGGGCGTGGACTTCGGCCCGATCATCACCGAGGCGCAGTACCGGAAGGTGCTGGACTTCTTCGCACGGACGCTGGCGTCCGGGCTGCGGCCGGCCACCGGGGGCGCCGCCTACGCCGACGGCCCGGGCGCGAAGGGCCTGTACATCCGGCCCACCGTCTACGCCGGGGTGGCGCCGCACCTGCCGGTGGCCCGCGAGGAGGTCTTCGGCCCGGTCCTGGTGACACTGCCGTTCGAGGGCGAGGACGAGGCCCTCGCGCTTGCCAACGACAGCGAGTACGGCCTCGTCGGCAGCGTCTGGAGCGGGGACGTCGCGCGCGGCCTGCGGCTGGCGGAGCGGATCGAGGCCGGCCAGGTTGCGGTGAACGGCGGCCCGCTCACGGTCGAGACGCCGTTCGGCGGCTACAAGGCCAGCGGTTACGGCCGGGAGAAGGGCATCGAGGCCCTGCACGAGTACGCCCGGGTGAAGACCGTCAGCCTGTCGCTCTACTGAGGATCGGGAGGACCCATGGAACAGACCGAGCAGCTACGCGCCGCCTACGCCATGCGCCGAGCCATGCTGGGCGACGCCTACGTCGACCGCGCGACCGGCGACACCGACGAGACCAGCCGGCAGTTCCAGGACCACATCACGTCGATGGCGTGGGGCGTCTGGACCAGGGAGGGCGTGCTCTCCACCCGGGACCGCAGCCTGCTGGTCATGGCGATGACCGCGGCGCTGGGCCGGATGGAGGAGTTCCGCCTGCACGCGAGCTCGTCGTCGCGCACCGGGGTCAGCGACGCGGAGATCGACGAGCTGCTGTTCCAGGTGGCGGCGTACTGCGGCGCGCCGGCCGCGATCTCGGCCCGGCGGGCGGTCAAGGCCGTGCGGGCGGAACGCGACGACGCATGACGGCCCCCCGTGTCGGCTTCGTCGGCCTCGGGAACATGGGCGGGGCGCTCGCGGCCAACGTCGCGCAGTTCGGCCTCGACCTTGTCGTCCACGACGCGGCGGGCCCCGAGCGCGCCCCGGAGGGAACCACCCATCTCGACGACCTGGCAGCCGTCGCCCGGCACGCCGAGGTGGTCGTGCTCAGCCTGCCCGACGGCGTGATCTCGGAGAAGGTGGCCCGCGGGCTTGCCGAGACGGCCGACCGCAGGGTCACCCACGTCGTCGACACCTCGACGATCGGGGTGAGCGCGGCCCAGCGCATCACCGACCTGCTGGCCGCCGGCGGCATCGGCTACGTGGACGCGCCGGTCTCCGGCGGTGTCACGGGCGCCCGTGCCCGCACCCTGACGGTGATGTACGCGGGCACGGACGACGCCTGCGCCCGGGTGGAGCCCGTGCTGGCCGCGCTGAGCGACCGCCGGCGCCGGGTCGGTGACCGGCCCGGCCTCGCCCAGGCCCTCAAGCTGGCCAACAACTTCCTGGCCGCCGTCGCGCTCGCCGCGACCAGCGAGGCGGTCGCGTTCGGCACCTCGGCCGGCCTCGACATGGGCACGATGCTCGACGTGCTGAACACGGCGAGCGGGCAGAACAACGCCACCGCCGAGAAGTTCCCCCGGCAGGTGCTCACCGAGCGCTACTCGGCCGGCTTCGCGAACTCGCTGATGGCGAAGGACCTGCGCCTCTATCTCCAGGAGGTGCGCGAGCTGGACGGGCCGACGTCGCTGGGCACGGTCACGTCGTCGGTGTGGGAGGAGTTCGCCGCGGCCGAGCCGGGCGTCGACTTCACCCGGATCTACCCGTTCGTCCAGGGCTCCTGAAGCTGTTCGTCCAGAACCTCTGAGCCGCCGCTCGCCCTCGGCCCAGCACCTGCCCCGCGCCCGTGTCGCGACCGCACCCCGCGGCCGCGGCGCGGGCGCGTTGCTGTCACGCCCGAAGGCCGCCGTTCGGGGCAGGATGTGGCATCCTCCTCTCCAAGTGAGGAAGCCGGCTTCTCGGCTCCAGAGAACTGCCGGTCGACGGGAGGCGCGCCCCTGCGTCCCGCCTCGGGTACCCGTTGTCACGATTGCGTTCGGTGACGTTGACGCGGAGGCCTCTCCATGGAAACCTAATTATCGACATGGAGAACGTAGTTCTCACAGGGACGAGGAGAGACCGGACGATCATGCGTGTCACCACCCCGTCGACGCCCCGACCCGGCCGGCCAGCCGGGCCGAGGGACGGGACGGTGCCGCGCGCGTCCGGTCCGGCCACCCGCGGACCTGCTGGAACGCCTCGACGGACGCCGAGTGACGGATCCGGCCGGGTAACGGTCCGGCTGAGCGACGGTCCGGTCGGCACCGTCGGCGAGTGTCGCGCGCCTGCCATCGCGCGCAACATCATCGCCCGCACCACCATCGGCATGGCGCTCGAAAACGAGAGGTAGACCTGTGCCCCACTTCAGCAAGCCCCCGGCGGGGAGCTGGACCGAGAACTATCCCGAGCTCGGCACCGCGCCCGTCGACTACAACGACTCGATCGACCCGGCGTTCTACGAGCAGGAGCGCGAGGCGATCTTCAAGCGCACCTGGCTGAACGTGGGCCGGGTCGAGCGCCTGCCCCGCACCGGCAGCTACTTCACCAAGGAACTGCCCGCCGCCGGGACGTCGCTGATCATCGTCAAGGGCCCGGACGGCAAGGTGCGCGCGTTCCACAACGTGTGCCGGCACCGCGGCAACAAGCTGGTGTGGAACGACTTCCCGGGTGAGGAGACCGCCGGCAGCTGCCGGCAGTTCATCTGCAAGTACCACGCCTGGCGTTACGACCTCACCGGCGAGCTGACCTTCGTCCAGCAGGAGGGCGAGTTCTTCGACCTGGACAAGAAGCAGTTCGGCCTCAAGGAGGTCGCCTGTGACGTCTGGGAAGGCTTCATCTTCATCAACCTGAACCCGCAGGAGACCCTCACCGAGTACCTCGGTGACATGGTCAAGGGCCTCGAGGGCTACCCGTACTCGGAGCTGACCGAGGTCTACTCCTACCGGGCCGAGGTCGGCGCCAACTGGAAGCTGTTCATCGACGCCTTCGCGGAGTTCTACCACGCGCCCGTCCTGCACCAGAAGCAGGCCGTCAAGGGCGAGGCCGAGAAGCTCATCGGCTACGGGTTCGAGGCGCTGCACTACCAGTTGTTCAGCCCGCACTCGATGGTGTCCTCCTGGGGCGGCATGGCCCCGCCGAAGGACCCGTCAATGGTCAAGCCGATCGAGCGCGTGCTGCGCAGCGGCCTGTTCGGCCCCTGGGACACGCCCGAGATCGACGGCCTTGAGGTCGAGAAGCTCCCGACCGGGATCAACCCCGTGAAGCACAAGTCCTGGGGCACCGACTCGTTCGAGATCTTCCCCAACTTCACCCTGCTGTTCTGGAAGCCGGGCTGGTACCTGACGTACCACTACTGGCCGACCGCGGTGAACAAGCACACCTTCGAGGCGAGCCTCTACTTCGCTCCGCCGAAGAACGCCCGCGAGCGACTGGCCCAGGAGCTGGCGGCGGTGACGTTCAAGGAGTACGCGCTCCAGGACGCCAACACCCTCGAGGCCACCCAGACGATGATCGGTACCCGTACGGTCACCGAGTTCCCCCTGTGCGACCAGGAAATCCTGCTCCGGCACCTGCACAAGACCGTTGCCGACCGCGTGAAGGAGTTCAGCGATGCCGCTGCCGTCTGAGTTCGCCGCCCTCGAGCCGTACCTGGCCTGGGACCTGGCCACCGAGCCCGAGCGCTACGCCCGCCGCCTCGCGTCCACGATGGACGAGATGCAGGAGTTCTACGACGTCGCCTTCCCGCTCCTCGAGGACGCGATCGCCTACTGCGACAAGTTCCCGATCGACGACCTGCCCGAGGACGCCCGCACCCTGATGCACCTGATGCAGTCGCTGGTCATGGTGTCCTTCCCGGTCGAGGTCTGGAAGCAGCCCCGCGTCCCCGACAGCGGCGCGGCCTACCTGGATGTGATCGTCGAGCCCGTCGTCTGACGTGCTCACGATCAGGGCTGCCGGGCTTGTCGACGTCGACCTCGGTGAGGTCGTCAGGCCCGGCATCCTCCAGATCGACGGAGACCGGATCGTCGGTGTCGGTGGCTCGCCGGAAGGCGAGATCATCGACCTCGGCGATCTGGTTCTCCTGCCCGGCCTCATGGACATGGAGGTCAACCTGCTGATGGGCGGCCGCGGCGAGCATGCCGTGACCTCTCCCGTCCGGGACGACCCCCCGCTGCGGATGATGCGTGCCGTCGGCAACGCCCGCCGGACGTTGCGGGCGGGGTTCACCACCGTCCGCAACCTCGGCCTGTTCTGCAAGACCGGCGGCTACCTGCTCGACGTCGCGCTGATGAAGGCGATCGACGCGGGCTGGGTCGACGGCCCGCGGATCGTGCCGGCCGGGCACGCGATCACCCCGACCGGCGGCCACCTCGACCCGACGATGTTCGGCGCGTTCGCGCCGCACGTCCTCGACCTGACGGTCGAGGAGGGCATCGCCAACGGCGTCGCCGAGGTCCGCAGGGCGGTGCGCTACCAGATCAAGCACGGCGCACAGCTGATCAAGGTGTGCGCGTCGGGTGGGGTCATGTCGCACACCAGCCTGCCCGGGGCGCAGCACTACTCCGACGAGGAACTGCGCGCGATCGTCGACGAGGCGCACCGCCACGGCCTGCGGGTCGCCGCGCACACCCACGGCGCCCAGGCGGTGCGCTCGGCCGTCGAGGCGGGTATCGACTGCATCGAGCACGGTTTCCTCATCGACGACGAGGCGATCGAGCTCATGGTCAAGCACGGGACGTTCCTCGTGGCGACCCAGGCCCTGATCGAGGGCATGGACGTCTCCCACGCGGCGCCTGAGCTGAAGGAGAAGGCGGCCCAGATCTTCCCCCGGGCCCGGAACTCGATCCGGGAGGCTTTGGCCGCCGGAGTGAAGATCGCCGTGGGCACCGACGCCCCGGCGATCCCGCACGGCAGGAACGCGATCGAGCTGGTGACCCTGGTCGAGCGCGGTATGACCCCGCTCGACGCGATCCGGGCGGCGACCACCACCGGGGCCGAGCTGCTGGCCGTCACGGACCGGGGCCGGCTCGCCGAGGGCCTGCTGGCCGACGTCATCGCCGTCGCCGGAGATCCGCTGCGGGACATCAGCACGCTGCAGAACGTGAAATTCGTGATGAAGGGCGGCAAGACCTTTGTCCACTGACGACGTCGTCGCGATCCAGCAGATGCTGGCGAAGTACGCCGTTACCATCACCCAGGGTGACGTCGAGGGGCTGCTCTCGGTCTTCACCCCGGACGGCACCTACAGCGCCTTCGGTGACGTGTTCACCCTCGACCTGTTCCCGAAGATGGTCGCGGCCGCGCCGAAGGGCCTGTTCCTGACCGGGACGGCGCTCGTCGAGATCGACGGCGACGAGGCGACCGGAACCCAGCCGCTGTGCTTCATCGAGCACTCGAAGCACGACATGCGGATCGGGTACTACTCGGACACCTACCGCCGCACGCCGGACGGCTGGCGGCTGCGCACGCGCAAGATGACCTTCATCCGGCGCAGCGGAGCGCACGACTCGGGGCGGCCGCACGCCTACGAACCGACCCCGTGAACATCGCGGAGTTCCGGTCGGACGTGCAGGCCTGGCTGGCCGAGAACGACCTGACCCCAGGACCCGACCACTCCCTCGACGGGCAGGTGGCCCAGCTCGCGCGGGTGCGCCGCGCCCTGTACGACGCGGGCTGGATGCGCCACGGCTGGCCCACCGAGGTCGGCGGCCTCGGTGGCCCGGCGGTGCTGCGCGCCGTACTCGGCGAGGAGGTCGCGGCCCGGGACCTCGCCGAGCCCGGCATCTACTCGATGATCGAGGTCCTGGCACCGACCATGATCTCGTACGCGCCCCCGGCGCTGGCGGCCGAGATGGTGCCGCTGCTGCTGTCCGGCGCCGAGCAGTGGTGCCAGGGGTTCTCCGAGCCGGGGTCGGGCAGTGACCTGGCGTCGCTGTCCACCCGGGCGGAGCCCCGCGGCGACGACTGGGTGGTCAACGGGCAGAAGGTCTGGACGAGCCTGGCCCAGTACTCCCAGCGCTGCGTGCTGCTCACCCGCACCGCGCCGGGCCACGGCGGGATCACGGCGTTCTTCGTCGACATGGACACCCCCGGCATCACCGTCCGCCCGCTGCGCACCATGCACGGCATCGACGAGTTCGCCGAGGTCTTCTTCGACGACGTCGTCGTCCCCGGCGACCGCATGCTCGGAAAGCCCGGCGACGGCTGGCAGCTCGCGATGGACCTGCTCCCCCACGAGCGCTCCACCTGCTTCTGGCACCGGATCGCGTTCCTCTACGAACGGCTCGAGCGCCTGCTGGACGAGACGACCAGCAGGGACAGCACGGACGACGCGGATCTGGGTGCGGCCTACCTGGCGCTGCACACCATCCGCTGCCGCTCCCACGCCACCCAGCGCCGTCTCGGCGAGGGCGGGCGGATAGGCCCGGAGACGTCGATCGACAAGGTGCTGCTCGCCACCGCCGAGCAACGCCTGTACGACACCGCCCGCGACCTGCTCCCGAGCACCATCGAACTCACCGACAC
>NZ_SJXI01000084.1:0-16107 GCF_004337455.1 Parafrankia sp. BMG5.11
ACATCATCGTCCAACTTGGCCGCGACGAAAATGGACGCCGCGGGATTATCGATATTTCTGAGACCGCCACCCTCCTGCGCTGACATGAGGCACCCCTCTCGATGCCATGCAGGGCAGCAGTGCCTCAGTGGTGCTGAGTAGGTGGAGTAGCCCACAAGTGGCCCACCAAACCCTGCAGCCTTTTCGCATGCAGGCAAATCATTTAACCACGTCATTAAGTTGTCCGACCTACGGCCAAACTAACTCTGATTCGCGGAATGTGGTGTCAAATGGAAACTGTCTGGGATTGGCTCACTGTGTTTGCCTTTGCGGGGCTTGTCACTCTTCTACTGCAGCGATCCAGCGAAGAAGAGCCCCGGGATAAGCTTTGGCAGTACGCACCACCGGCGGTGGCCTGCGCAGTCGCAAATTATGCCGGCAATGAGGGGATGCACGTCCTGGCGGGAGGCATTCTCATGGCCGCGGTCGTTTACATCTGGATGGTTCTAAAGGTCGAGATACCGTGGACGAAGTAGACGCGGAAACGATCTCGCTTCCGTCGATTGGCGTCCAAGGCCTGTTCACCTCTCAGTCGGCCGAGGGTTTGAAAGTGTGTCACAGAGCTCGTCAGCGATCGCTGTCCTATAGTGGCACGAGCGATGAGCCCTACTGGAGTTTTATCGTTATGGATGCACACCCTACATGACGAGGCGAACAAGTCTGTTCGAGGGACTGTTGTGAACGCGGACGTAAAGAACCTTCGCACGAAAGGAACAGCGAAACTGGCCGCGGCGCGGCCTGCCCGTGACCGGCGCGCAGTGATGTACGTCATGAGCCTGGTCTTCGATCTTCTGGCCGTAGTGGGCGGCTACCTCGTTGCCCTCGCTTTTCGAGAGGAGGAATGGCTGGAGGCGGCGGGTCAGCCTCTGATCCTGCTCGCACTGCCAATCTTCCTAATGTTCGAGATTGGCCGCGAAGTGCAGTCGGTGGAAGCCTTGGAAAGCCGATCCCTGGGTACAACGCGGGCATTAGCAGCCCTCGCGGGAACTGCGCTCGTAATTGTAGGCCTCACCTTCTTTCTTAAGATTCAGGAGCTATCCCGGATTGGCTTCACGCTAAGCTTCGTCGTCGCCGCTGCGTTCATCATCCTTGGTAAGCTCGCTCTTGACTGGGTCTTTCGGAGACTGATGGGTGGGACAGCGACCAGCGAACTGATGATCTTGGACGGCCTTGAGGTGGAACCGCAGCCCGGCATGGATCTTATCGATCTAAGGACGCGTGGCTTGTCGGCGGATCTGTCAGACCCACACGCTTTAAGTCAAATATCCAGCCTACTTGCCCCCTACGACAGGGTCGTGGTCGCATGTCAATTTGACCGGCGGCCTGTTTGGGCGACCATTCTAAGGGGCCATGATGTGGGCGGAGAGATACTGCTCGACCGGGACCTTTTAGTAGGTGCAGTAGCGGTGGGGCGCTGCGGCAATGAGGACACATTGATACTGTCCCGCGGACCTATAAACTTGATCAACCGCATCCAGAAGCGCGCCTTCGACGTCGCCATCTCGCTGGGGCTCCTTATCCTGCTTTCTCCATTGCTCCTGCTTGTCGCGCTAGCTTTGAAGCTAGAGGGCTCCGGCCCTGTTCTTTTCAAACAAACACGCGTCGGTTTGGGCAACAGGCTATTCTCCATCTTGAAATTTCGCTCCATGCGCGAAGAGAGTACGGACGAAGAGGGGCGTCGGTCAGCCAGTCGGGACGATGACCGCATTACCCCCGTGGGGCGATTCATCCGCAGGACGAGCATTGATGAGCTGCCGCAGCTGATAAATGTATTGCGAGGCGACATGAGCATCGTAGGTCCGAGACCGCATGCCCTCGGATCGCTAGCAGGCGATCACCTGTTTTGGGAGGCGACGGACGGATATTGGCTGCGACACGCGCTCAAACCCGGGATCACGGGTTTGGCTCAGGTCAGGGGTTTTCGTGGTGCGACACCAAGCAAGGACGATGTGCGAAGGAGGGTAAGGGCTGACTTGGAGTACCTGACGAACTGGTCTCTGTGGGGAGACGTTTTGATCCTGCTCAAGACCTTTCGAGTGGTGGTGCACGAGAATGCCTTTTGATGCGATCGTCGCGCGGACTTGAGCTATGTTGCATAACCTAGAAATTGCACCGCACGTTGATAGTCCAGCCAAGCTTTACCGCGGCCAACGACAAAGGGCTAACGAGCCCTTGAGAGTTCAGGGCAGCTGTATTCCGGAACTCGCATGTTCACGCCAAAGATAAAAGCCATAGCAGGCCAGGTTCTTCGCTTCGGCATTTCCACCGGCTTCAGTGCAGCGTTGTCCTTTGGACTACCGCTCATTCTGCACGAATACCTAGGCTTAACCGAACCCGCCGCGGTGGCGATCGGGTTCGCGATCGCATACGCAGGAAACATTTGGTTGCTACGCAACTTTGTGTTTCGAAGCACCGCGGATTGGTGGGGTGAAGTTTTCCGTTACATGGCGATAAACGCGGCTTTCCGCCTGATCGAATATGGAGCATTCTTTTTTCTCTTTAAGACTGCTGGACTCGATTACCGGATTGCCCTTCTAGCTGTGCTCGGCGTCTCCGCGGTGCTTAAGTTTTTCTTGTACCGAGAGGTTTTCTCGGGAAGGCAGGGGAGCGCCGCCGCGTAGATCCCGGTTGCGAAACTCAAGATCGAGCCGCCTGACGCGTTCAAGCGTCATTTCCATAAGTTGCCGATTACGTCCGACCAGATCGGCTAACAACCCCATTACGAACGTGATACTTCCAACCGTTAGCAACGCTGAACCTATTACTAAAGACTGGATTTTACCGGAGCCACCCACGAAGAAGTAAAAATATAGAAATCTTATAATCGGCATCATGCCTACAACTGCGATCAGGGCTCCCAGCAACGAGAATATGCGGAGCGGCTGGTACATCGCATACATGCGGATCGCCGTCGTACCGGAACGCTCGATGAAACGGAAAACAGACTTGAACAGGCGAGATTCACGCGTTTTCGGATTGGTCCGAACAGGCGTGCTGGCGACCGCCATGCTTTTCTTACCGGCCTGTATCAGCATCTCGATCGTGTAGCTGAAGGATGAGACGATGTTGAGCTGCATCGCAGCGTGCCGAGAGATCGCCCGAAATCCACTGACAGCATCAGGCACCTGAACTCCGGAGAAGGTTCGAACGACCGAGCTGCCGAAACTCTGAAGCAGCTTCTTCCCGGGCGAGAAATGTTCGATCTTCGCCGTCTGCCGGTCACCGATCACTATCTCGGCCTCGCCTCGAATGATTGGCTCGACCAGTTTCGCGATATCTCCCCCATAGTACTGATTATCACCATCGGTGTTCACGATGATGTCAGCACCTGCCCCGAGAGCGAAGTCGATGCCACGTGCGAAGCTTCGCGCTAGGCCGAGGTTTGTTGTGTTCCGTAGGACGTGATGAACGCCGAGTTGACGGGCAAGCTCAGCAGTCTCGTCAGAGGACCCGTCGTCGATCACGAGATATTCAATGATGTCAATGCCGTCTATGCGGCTAGGTAGGTCGCCCAAGGTCTGCGGCAGCGTATCGCACTCGTTGAAACACGGTATTTGGATGATCAGCTTCATCGGGCGACCTCCAATCGAGTTCCGCCCTTCGCTCCCTCAGCGGAGGACTTGGGTCGGCGATATGCAGCGAGGAGAACTACTGACGCGAAAGGAACGATCCAGATGAGACGCATTTGGTACCTAGCGTGAGGTCCAGAAAGTGCTCCACAAATTAGAGCATTAGCTAAGACCCCAAGAACCACCAGCACGACAAAATACCAAAGCTCCTTCGGTATTTTCTCGGTTTTTGCACGCTCCGATCGCAGATATATAGCAGCAACAACACCGAGTGCCGCAAGAGTGCTCAAGACGCTCAACCATACGAATGGGGCGATAGGCATGTTCCTTTGCGCCGCACGTGTCTCGGCAATCCCTTCAGCGATTCGGGTGGGATATTTTTCGAACAACTCTTTCCCTCGCCTTTCGGGATAGTTGAAATTTTCTAGGTCGAAGCTGGAAAGCTGCTCAAGAGCAGAACTGACGGCTACGCTCGCGAACCCAAGCACATCGTCTGACAAGGTCGTTATGAAGAACGTCTTATCTTGGCTCGCCATCGTGAGTTGGTCCTCATAACTGAGGTTTTGAAAAAGCCCGGTTTGCAGGTCCTCGCTCCATAAGAACGAGTCGCTTTCCAAGGGTAAGCGATGGAGATAGCGGCAAAGCAAAAACGGCTCTGAGTCGGCATCACAATTGCGCCTTAGGTAGTCGGTTCCAGGTCCCGCTGCGGTAAGCCTCGCAGACAGAAAGGGCGGAGAAAGCGGCTTCGCATTCAACGCCATTTCGACCGCCAAGTTGAACACCGCGATCGAGCCCGCCCCGATAACGAGCACAGGAACAGCCAGAGCCAAAGGGCGCAGTTGCATGCGCCCAAAGACGGCCGCAAGGAGCCCAACTGCGGCCACCGCTGCGGCGATCAGCAGATGAGTGGTGTGAAAAGTGACAAACAGTGCGCTGGCCAGCACAAAGACCCACCTTTCAACGCGCGTCAGTCTGTCAAAAAAAGCTATGACCACACTCATCGTAAGGATAAGAAGCCCCGAATAGATATCGGGCATCAACATGCTGGTGTAGAAAGGGAGAGGGGTGACTAATGTCAGCCCTCCCAGAACCCACATTAACTTCGGAGACGCCTTCCCATAAAGCACGCGCGCCAAAATCCGCCCAACATAGAACAGAGTTCCAGCCGTGATCAGCGACTGAAGAAAGATTGCGCCCCAACTACCGACGAGGATCATTGGCAGGTAGAGTAAAAAGCCGTAGTATATTGAACGGCCGGCGTATACACTACGCGTCGGAGTGACCTTCCCGAAGCTTGTTGGCAACGATTCCTGCGCCGAGTTGGTCATGACTGGCTGATTAGTACCGGCTGCCAACCGATCGGACCATTCACTCCGCTGTCCAGTCGCGTACACAACAGCAGCGTCCGCCGCGCGCACATAGTTGCTGGTATCAGGGAACCAAAAGGGGCCACCGTTGATCGCTGCCGGCCACAAGAGCGCCAGAGTTCCCCACGACACGAGCAGCATCGAGCGGAGCCAATATCTTGACAGAGTGTGACGCAAGCTCCGCTCCCCGGGAAAATCAAGTCGATAGTGCCGAATGACTCCCTGGGAGTATACTGCGACTATATCTCTCCTGATGGCGAACACGAGTGAGTTCCACAAGGAAACATTGCGCCAATTCCGTCTTGACGTTTTTTCGCACTCGCGGGCAGTTTCGACTGCCTAGGTTACATCAGCCACGGCAGGCATTGTTCATGATCGATGCCGCCGTAGGCGGCGGGGCTGCCAAGCCGTGCCGGATAGGATTTTCTAAACGGTAAGCGGGTTTGCGCCGCCAGCGGATCGGCCTTACAGGAGGTTCCGCTCACCAGATCAATTCATGAGGTTAGATGCGACCGTGGAGAAGCCAATTGGTCGACTCGCCTGAGTGCACTTCGCGGATTTGGAATGATTGAAATATACTCTACGGCGCCACCCGACCATTTGGAGCATTGAACTGGCAGGCCATCCAAGCCTCCAGCAAGAGCAGCCGTGCAAATATATCTTCGCATTCGATATTATGGAGACCACATGCGGTTCTTGGCACTACTTCTTATTTTAGTGGCCGTTCCTGCCTTCCTATTCATGCTTCGTTCGAAGCGCGGCTATAGAACCGCCTGCTTTCTCCTCGGCATCCTTCCATTCTGCCTCAATGCTCTCAACCTCGACTTTGCTATCGTCAACTGGGCTGCATGGCCAGGTTATGCCAAGGGCTTGGTTGTTACAATCTTAGACAGTCTGTCCCTCGCCTTCATTATCGCAAATCGTAATGTTCTCAGCCGCCTACCGTTCAAAGTCGTGTTTATAGCTTATTTTTTGGCTATGTCTCTCTCGGCCTTCGGCTCTAGCACACCAATGGCAGCGGCTTTCTACCCCTTTCAGTTGTTACGAATCTTCGCTTTGTTCTTAGCCGTAGCATTGCTGATGGGAAGACCCGAAGGACTCAGATGGCTCGTAGCTGGCCTCGGGTCAGCAGCTATTCTGCAAGGCCTGGTCACATTGACGCAGCGGTTGGATGGAGTTTTTCAGGCGCCGGGAACGATGGCTCACCAGAACATGCTAGGCTTGATGCTCCACTTCGTCATTTTGCCTCTCTTCGCGGTGGTGCTTGCCGGACGGCCTAGCAAGCTAGTTCTTGCTGGCGTGCTTCTTGGGTTGTTAGCCGTAGCGCTCGGCGCATCACGAGCTACGATCGGCTTTCTGGGCATGGGGCTTGTACTATTAATCGGACTGTCACTTTGGCGATCGACTAGTCAGCGAAAGTGGAAGGCTGTCGGCGCGGGTGTACTAGCGATGATCTTGGCAGCGCCCCTTGCACTTTCGGGGCTGGAGCAGCGGTCGGAGTCCCAAAACCTCGAGGGAAGCTATCACGAGCGACTTGCATTCGAACGCGCGGCAAAACTGATGCTCGCCGACAACCCGATGGGTGTGGGAGCCAACCAGTACGTCGTCACCGCCAACCTAGGAGGCTACTCCGAGCGTGCAGGTGTTATCTGGAACGCAGGCAGCCGCGCCGCGCACGTCCACAACCTCTACCTGTTGACGGCCGCAGAGGGCGGCTGGCTTGGCCTTCTTGCTCTTGTAGCTCTGTTCGCATGGCCAATTATACGAGGGCTCGAATTCGGATTGAGGAAGGTGCGCGATTGGCGCGGCGACATAGTACTTGGGGCAACTGTAGCATTGATAGTCGCGGCGGCTCACAGCCTCTACGAGTGGATTTTTGTGAGTTATCAGGCCCAATACCTGTTCGCAATCGCGCTCGGCTTGATCGCAGGTTCGATCCGCCAGCAAGCCAGGGAGCAGCGAGCAGCGAAAAGAAGATTCAGGGTGCTTGGTCCACTACACGTCGGGAAGGCATGTCGCGCCGCGGATTAGCAATATAGAGCAGCGGCCGCTCGATCTTCCGGTGAAATAGTTCTGCTACAGCTACGCATATCGCGGAAACGGCCAAGCTCGCCACAATGGCGTTCGGCGGAGAAGATAGTGGGTACATACTGGAACCGGCGAGCAGAATGGTTATCAGCAAAATGTGCAGAAGATACAAGGAGTAGCTGCTGTCTCCGAGGAGACTAATGATTCGCACCACCCTCCCGGCCCCCGCCTTCACCTCGAGGCACACCACACCCAAAATGAGAAGCGCGCTTGGCAAACCCCACGACAACGCGCTTGGGAGTGTCTTGTAGCCGTAGGCGGCTCCTCCCAAGAAAAGGATGATGGCCAACCCCACCCAGAGTTCCCCGCCCCACTGAGGGAGATAATTTCGTTTAAAAAGCCACCCAATTCCCACCCCCGCTATGAACTCTAGGAGCAGTGAGTTTGTGACGACGTGCATAGCCGAAGATTCGGGCCGAAAAACGAGACCAAGGATCGGGAGGCAGATGAATGCACCTGAGAGGACAAAGAAGCCGCGACTGAGTCCCAGCCACATTGTGAGCGCAAAACAGATGTAGAAGAACATCTCGTACACCAGCGTCCAAGCTGGGCCGATGATAGAACTTGACACCCCAGGCCAAAGAAGGAGCGCTCCAGCGATCTGAGCTGCGCTAAGGTTGTAAGGATCACCGACGAAGCTGTGGAAGGCCAGATAGAGAGCTGCGCAAATCCAGTATACCGGATAGATCCGCAAGAGCCGCCGCCTCATGAACTGGGACACGCTAAACTCTGGCTCGAAGCGGCTCGCGACGACCATGATAAACCCGCTGATGACAAAAAAGATGTGCACGCCCACCGCCCCGAAACCAAACAGATACTGCTCCTCGTCAAAGAGGGTGCCTGCACCCGCTTCGGAGAGAGCAGTGTGTGAGTGGAACAAAACAACGAGGAACGCTGCAATTGCGCGTAGCATCTGAATGGAGTGAAATGTGCTCGGAGTCGGTTCCATGTCCCTCTTTCTCTCTGCAGTGGAGCGGCGTGTTTAGCAGGAAAAGCATACTTGAAAGTTATATTCCGCTGGCCCTCCCTGTGCCGGCACCCCATCACCCAAAGGCTCTGATCTTGTTGGGATTGGATTCTCTCTCCCGGACACGGGGGGCTCACAAGGTTGGTAGCGCAGAGCGATCTTCGATGATGAATGAGAAGAAGAACCTGAGGGAACAAAAATGGTGGCTGGGCAGCGCCGTTCGGACGCGCCGGGTAAGGGCCGCTAGCGGCAGCAAACTGAGTGAATTGAGAACAGAGGCGCCCGGCCCGAATGCGGGGAATCCTTCACCTGCGGCTATTGTCCTGCCTTCACCCCCCCCCCGACACTGCTTTCAAGCCTGACTGTCATGCGATTCTATTCCTCGGTAGGCTATCTGCGGCGAGTTATGCTGCAGAGAGTGGTTCTCTTTACCGCCACAGCATGGATCACTGCACAACACGGAATTCAGCAGATCCTGCGTCTAGGTACTAACGTCATACTCGCTCGATTGCTCGCGCCCGAGTTGCTTGGGGTGATGTTGCTCATCAATACGCTTAGGACAGGTGGCGAGCTACTGTCTGACCTCGGCATCGGCCAAAGCATTGTGAGCGACCCCCGCGGGCGTGAGTCCGACTTTTATAACACAGCTTGGACGATCCAAATCTTGCGTGGTTTGGTTTTGTTTGTCGCAGCACTGCTAGCAGCTTCCCCCCTCGCTGATCTTTACGACAGCCCCGAACTCGGCATCATCCTTCCGATCGCCGCCTTAGTTTTCTTGATTTCGGGATTCTCCTCGCCGTCGCGGTTCCTCCTGCAGAAGGACATGCAGGTCAAGCGTCTGGCAATATTGGGGATCGGAATGGCGATATCGTCGAGCACCATCCACATCGCTCTCGCTCTCTACACGCCGACGATCTGGGCTCTGGTTGCGGGACTTTTGATTAGCACGGCGGGTGGAACCATCGTGAGCTTCTTTCTTATCGACTGGAGAATGCACCGATTAAAACTCAGCGCGGATGCAGCGCGCTCAATTATTGGGTTTGGAAAGTGGATATTTTTATCTTCCCTTATCTACTTTGCCGCTATGAATTTCGACCGGCTCTACTTCGCGGACGCCGTATCTTTTACGATCTTGGGCGTCTACGGTATCGCTCGCACCTTTGCCGATGCTATCACTCAGCTGTTTATCCGCTTCAGTCGCCAGATTATATTTCCGAAATTCGCCGCCGCGCGAGATCAGGTTGTTGAACTCCGACTGCGAATCATCCCGATGCGTCGCATTGCCCTTATGGGGATGGCTATTTTTCTCGCCACGTTGGTGGCTGTCGCCGACCAGTTCATTTACCTTGCCTACGACCAGCGCTATGACGCCGCCGCCGTGTTCTTGCCGATCCTGCTAGTTGGCACGTGGTTCGCCGTTCTCGCTTCAGCCGGTGAGGCCATGATGCTCGGCATAGGCAAGTCATCCGGCATGGCTGCCTCGAACGCTACAAAGTTGGCTATCGTCGTCGTAACGGTGCCGATCATTCTTCCGATAGCCGGAATGGTGGCGGCTATGGGGGCGATCGTCGCTGCAGAAGCGGTGCGGTATGCTGTTCTTGCCTGGCTTAAGCGATCGAATGGAATCTCTTTTATCAGGCAAGACTTGTTGGCCACTACTTGCTTTCTTCTGGCAATACCGTTTTTCCGGGAGTTTACTCACCTCATCGGATTTACGGACGGCATACAGGGTTGGGTTACCAGAATGGGAGCTCAGGTTGGCTGAGGATCAAGAACTCGGCATTGTGGCGATCGGCAGAAACGAAGGCGCGCGACTGCAACGGTGTTTGGAGTCGGTCCCTGCGGGAGTTCCAATTGTCTACGTGGATAGTGGTTCTACAGATGGGAGTGTCGCCCATGCTAGAAGCGCCAAAGCAGAAGTTGTAGAGCTGGACCTTGCTGTTCCTTTTACGGCAGCGCGGGCTCGCAACGAGGGTTTCGCCCGCCTCTTGGAGCGCTGGCCTAAAATCCAGCTAGTTCAATTCCTCGATGGTGACTGTGAGATTGAGCCGGAGTGGCTTGGGAGTGCCATTGCATTCCTAGCAAGTAACGCGGCAGTTGCAGCTGTTTGCGGAAGGCGCCGCGAACGTTATCCCGACGCCAGCTTCTATAACAAACTCTGCGACCAAGAGTGGGATACGGCGATCGGCCGGGCGAAGGCTTGTGGCGGCGATTCTCTCATGAGAGTGGAGGCGCTGCGTCAGGTTGGCGGCTTTGACCCAAACTTAACGGCGGGAGAGGAGCCGGAACTTTGTGCTAGGTACCGGGACGCTGGATGGGAGGTTTGGCGGATCGAGGCGCCCATGACTATTCATGATGCAGCTATGTTTCATTTTCGACAGTGGTGGTTACGTGCGGTCCGAAGCGGGTACGGCTATGCGCAAGTTTGGCACAAAACAACCCGCAGTCCTTCGCCTCCACTCTATGGAAGAGAGCTCGCACGCGCATTCGCCTGGACAGCGGGAGTTCCTCTACTAGCGTTTCTTCTAAACCCTGCGATTGGATCAGCTGGATTTCTCCTTGCTGGTGCGCTGTGGACTGTTCAATTCGCAAGGCTAGCCAAGCGTAGCGGCCCGCGTATGGCAGTACACCTTATGGTTGGAAAAGCCGCCGAGGCCTTAGGTGCAATCAAGTATGCCCAAGCTGCTTTGAGCCGACGCAATGAAAGCGCAATAACTTACAAATGAACTCAATCGGATATCTAGTAAGCGAGTACCCAGCCCGCTCACACACATTTATCAGCAGAGAGATCGCTGCGCTCCGCAGGAAGGGCCTCTCCGTTTTGCCCTTCAGCATCCGCGAAGCGTTAGAGTCTGCCAGCATGGATGAAGTTGTACCGGCGGTCCTTCAAAGAGGCTCTCTGAAATATGTGGGTTATGCATCGATGATGCTGCTCGCGCACCCGATCAGGGCTCTCTCCACTTGGTGGCTCGCCCTGAAGCATCGCCCACCCGGACTACGAGGATTCGTCTGGAGCCAGTTCCACTTCGTTGAAGCGGTAATTCTCGCTGCGATGCTTCAGAAGAAGAAAGTGAACCATCTTCACAGCCATTTTGCGAATAGTGGCGCTACTATTGGAATGCTCGCAGCGCACTTAATCTGTATTCCTTGGAGCCTCACGTTGCACGGGATCTCAGAAACGGACTATCCTGCGGGCCTCCTTCTCAGAGACAAGTTGACCCGAGCGAGGTTCGTAGCGTGCGCCAGTTGGTTCATGCGCGCTCAGGCGATGCGCCTCACGCCGATGGACGTGTGGCCAAAACTGCACGTGGTCAGATGCGCTATCGATGCTGCCAGCCTACCTCTAGCACTCTCGTCACCAAAAAATGCTGTCTTCGAACTCGTGTGTGTTGGTAGAATGTCACCGGAGAAGGGCCATTTGGGCTTGATTGAGGCGCTTGCTCGGTTGGTTGAGAATCATGTTGATGTACGGCTCACCATCGTGGGAGACGGTCCTCTCCGAACTGAGATCGAGTTTGCGTTGGCGCAGAAGGGTCTCATTGAACATGTCCGCCTACTAGGAGCATTGCCCGAGCGAGAAACCCTAATAGAGATCGCTTGCGGCGACGCGCTTGTGCTCTCAAGCTTAATGGAAGGTCTCCCTGTTGTGCTGATGGAGGCGATGGCTTTGGGAAAGCCTGTAGTTGCACCATACATTGCCGGAATACCAGAGCTGGTGGAGCATGAGGTTACAGGGCTGCTCTTCCGTCCTGGGGATTGGAAGCAATTAGCTGATCGAACAATGCAGCTCGCAGCTAATCCTAAAGTTTCGATGGAGATGGGGCAGCGAGGACAAACACGTGTTTGTACAGAGTTCGACGCCGACATTGCAGTCGCCCCCCTCCTAAGGCTATTCCGCCCCGTAAGTCGGGAGTGACCCTTCGAATACAATCCTTTTCCTTTTTATAAATGGCCTCTTAGGTCGAGCGCTTTCTTGAAGTCCAGGCTGCGATTGTATATGTGCTTGACCGCAGGTATAAGCCTTATACGCTTGATGGATGCCAGGTGCTGACGGAGGCGATCTCTAAATGACGCAGAATTGCGCCTTCGGCCCTTCAATTGGTCGTGGAGTAACAAACACTCGAGTTACAGCACTCTCGTTTTGGGGCTGCAGTTTCGCGAGTCTTGACGTATCTTGGTGCGCCCTAACACTGATACGATCACGCTTCGGCCCATCACCTCAAGTTATTGAATGACACTCATCCGGAGTCATGGCAGCATCGCCAGATGTTTCTAGAAAAATTTGATCGCATCCGGATCATCAGCCTAGCCAGCCGCAAGGATCGGCGCATGGAGATGTTGGCGCAGTTCGAGAGAGTTGGGTTGGCCGGGGACCCGCGCATAGAGTTCTTTGATGCTCTCTCATTCAGCGACTCTGGACCGTTTCGCCGTCGCGGCTCACATGGTAATTTCAAAAGTCGTATCCCGCTGCTACGAGATGCTGGCAATGCGGGTCAGTCGATCTTGATCTTTGAAGACGACTGTGATTTCCTAATACCTGAAATATTTAACTATAAGCTCCCTGATGGTTGGGACATCGTCTACGGCGGCTACACTGCCAGCAATCCGAGAGACCTGTTAAATAGCGATATTGTCGGCTCCCATTTTATGGGCTTTTCGCCGCGTGCTGCGGCAGCCGCAGCTGATTATCTAACCGCTTATCTCGATCCCCAATTTCCTCCGGATCCTCGAGCTGCGACTGAAAGCGGCTTCGATCCGCGCATCAAGCCTCCGATCGACGGTGCCTTTGTATGGTTCCGCCGTTCTCGTCCTGACCTTGTGACGGTCTTTGCGAAGCTTGGCTATCAGAGGTCTTCACGAACAGATGTAGGCGAAAGGAAATGGTTCGATCAGCTTCCCGTAGTTCGGCAGTTGGTAGGAGTAGCAAGGCAGGTCACTCGGCGGGCGCTACCCGCCCGGAACACACGCAATTGATCGGCCACTAGCCTCGCTAGAAACCCTAAGCTGCAGACGCCGATGTCCGGCCTTTAGCTCGCCCGAACAGGTACCGCTCACGACTGCTCACTGGGCGCCGCCCGAATTCCAAGAGAGCTCCAAGCGAGCGGTTGTGCGCTCCTCGCCATTTTGCTTGGCGAGCCGAGCAACAAATGCTGAGTTGTACAAAGTGGCGAACGCATAGATTTTCGCAGACTAAAAACGAGTGAGGCGCACTAGTTCATCGTTCTACCATCCGGTCGAGGGGAAGAAAAGTCAGGGTCTCGGCTTTCAGGCTAAAGCGACGAGCATCCGTTCGCGCGCCATTTAATTAGAGTTTTTAACTTCTCTTCCAAAAAACTGCCAGGGGTCGGATCCGATGCCAAGGTAGTCATACAATTTGGCGACTTCTGGCTCCAAGCGTTGCTTAACCTCAGCCACTTGTTCAGGAGAAAGGTCTGCATGATCGAAGGTCGGCGTCATCAGGCTGACAACTTGGTCGCGCACACCCCGCCTTAATCCTAGTGGCACATTTTTACGAATGGCCTCCGGAACAATTCGCCTGTACCAGGAGATCGTTGGAGCGTAGATGGACTTTCCCGCGCTGCTATTCTGCCGCGCTCTCCCACGATCGACACAATATGCATCATCTACTCCTAAAAAGGTAAAGATGTCGGCACATGTCCCCTCAATATCTGAAATGAAGTCTTCAAAGAATACGATCTTTATTTGTTCATCAGAAAAGTACTTCCTGAAGTTGCAGACGTTCGTCCAGTACATGGATGAGAGAAGGAATGGGGGATGCTGGAAAACAGCCTCTTGGTACACCGTGGACATCTTTTCCTCGTAGTGAGTCAGCCTTGCCCAATGCCCGTTGTCAAGCGTCTGCGCCCACTGCGACCGAAAGCGCGAAAATGGCTCGCGGACCATGTAAATAATTTTGGCCTCAGGTGAAAACTTATGAATGGCCGCCGGCACATGCGGGAAGACAAGAGTTTCTGAGTATATCGGAGTGGACTCGCCCCGAACAGCGTATCCCGATCCTCCGTCAAAAAATGATAAGTAGGCCTTTTCTCGCTCTTGAAAATCCTGCCGATTGAAATGCCAGAGTTCCTTTGGATCTGACATAAACACCTCAGGGTGCTGTGAGAGTAGATCATGGAGCAGCGTAGTCCCACACTTGGTGGCACCAATGACAAACAGGTTCGGCCGTAGGGACATTGTGGGATCCTCCTAAACGATCTCGCCTTGGTTAGTCCAGGCCGCTGAGTATCCTCCCCGACCGGAACTGGATCTAACGGCGTTACGATGTACTGGAAAACATTGCAAACCTTCGGACATCGTCACCAGCCGGATCGACTTGTCTAGGGGTTCGCCCCCACGGATCACCCGGGCTCAGCCCAGAGGATCACATGGTCGTCGCGAAGCTGTTTGTCAGGAAGCGTCCAGGGAATCTTGGGATATCTGACTCATTGATCAGCGGTGAAATCTTCTTCCCTTTTCTCAACAACTGTTCCGGTGGGCTGCCTGCCTAATGATCGAGCGAGATCCCCGGTCGTGAGGCGGCGCTCTCAGGATGCGCTGCTACCGTTGAACCCCGGCTTAAGGAGGTAGGTATCTTTCTCCTGTTCTATCCTTGCGCGAAGCCTAGCTTTTGACGCGAATTTAAGGCCTCAATCATCAAATGCGCACATGCAGCTTCGCAGCGGGACGACCGTCGCGAGTCCCACCTCGAACGCTGGCTATGTGCCTGCAGCGTGCGGGCGAAGATTGGTCAATCCCCGGGTTGAGAGGCCGGGAAGGCCCTGTGCCAACTTGAATAGCCGATCCTCTAAACGCTTCGGCGCAGGGAGTGCACGAGCCGACTCCATTGACTTGGATTTTACCCTGGCGAGGGCATCGGAAATCGGGAACGGGAGGTACTGATGCTTTCAAACGGCAACCGCACGCGCTGCTTCATGCTCGCGACATTAGCCGCTTCATGTCTATTCGGGTGTGGCCCAGATGACGGCGGTCAGGGCGCCCCAACCTCTGGTCCGGCACCGCCCCCTTCAGCAACGCCGGGTGCCACACCAACACCCACTCCGATGTCATTTAACCCCGCAGCCGGAGGGGAGACTTCGAAAGAGGCGAACGGGGTCATTCAGATGGCCAAGGTGGCGGACAGCATCAATGTTCCGTCTCTACTGACGAGCGCTGCGAAGGCGAGCAGCGCGGCTCCTGATGTAGTTGGTGGTTTCCGCTTCCTTTGCCCGCCGAGTCACATCTCCTTTGATGATCCGATCGTACATCCAGGGAAGCCTGGAGCTAACGAGCACCTGCACATCTTCTTTGGCAACACAAAGACTGACGCCAATTCGACCTACGAGAGCTTGCGCACGAGCGGCGACAGCACGTGCCGAAATATGCTAAATCGCTCAGCCTATTGGCAGCCTGCCATGCTCGGCAAGAACACATCGGGCCAGGACATGGTGATCGTTGAGGATTACACCAACTTCTATTATAAGGCCCGCCCCGCAGGTGACCCCAATGCAGAGGGCAAGCAGGTGGCCATCCCACGAGGATTAAACTTTGTCTTCGGTGGAATGGGACGGCCCGCGCGATTCAAATGCATTCAAGAGGGCACGTGGCATTCGACGCTCCAAGGGGCGCTATCTGTATGCTCAGTCGGGCAGCAGATCGACATGGCCCAGCAGACACCGGAATGCTGGGACGGCAAAAGCCTAGATTCACCGGATCACGCCTCACACATGGCGTTCCTCTTACGCGATAAAAACACGGGCAAAGAATACTGCCCTAACACGCACCCTTACCTGATACCGCGCCTGACGTTCCAAAGGATCTTCACCATCCGCGCCGATGACATCACCACCACTTGGCGCCTGTCCAGTGATAAGGCGGGGGATGTGCCAGGGTCGATGGCACACGCCGATTACATGATGGCCTGGAACGACGAGGTGCATGAGCGCTGGATGGATGCCTGCATCAACCAACTTCTTAACTGCTCAAGCGGTGACCTGGGTGACGGCAGCAAGATGCTTCCAAACGACATCTACAGAAACGGAATGGCAGCGAGCGGACGGCGTGTGCCTGTGCCAAAGCC
>NZ_SJXI01000085.1:0-35335 GCF_004337455.1 Parafrankia sp. BMG5.11
ACCAGGAGCCGTAGCTGTTCGGCACGTCCCGCCAGGGGCTGCCGGTACGGAACCTCCACATCACCGCGTTGAAATAGCTGCGCAGGTCAGGGATCGGTCCGGACGCCCCCAGCGGGAGGTACGGCTCGATCAACTCCCATTCACCATCGGTCAGATCACCACGCGTCATACCACTGTGCTACCAGCCGAAGCACCCGAACGAAGGATGAACACCCCGATTGTGATCCAGACTCAGAACAGGCCCTAGCGCTCAGGTGGGGGCGGCGGCGGTCGGGATCGTACCGGCCTGGCCGGCCGGAGCGGTGCGACCGGCGTGTCCTGTTACCGACCTGGGTCGTTCTCGTATATCTCGGCGTGTTGTCCCGGAAGTGGTCCTCCGTCCGTGCGAGCCTGCCGAGCGTGGGTGCTCCCGTGCGAAACTCCGGCGCGTTCACCGGGGCCGTCCGCGGGCGTGAGCCCGCCGCGGACGCAGCCGGCACCGCCGACGCCGAGCAGGCCGCCGGCGGGCCGCCGCGGGCCTGGCGGCGACTCGGCCGCCCGGTCGTCAGCGCCGTCACGACCAGCGCCGTGGGGCTGGTCGTCATCGAGCTCGTCGTGCTCGTCGTGTGGGGAACGGACACCAGCTCGTCCGCCGGCCCGGACACCGCGGCACGGGTCGGCGCGGATCTGTGGCTGCTCGCGCACGGCGCCACCATCCACCTGCCCGGCGGGACCGTCGACTTCCTCCCGGTGGGGCTGGCGCTGCTTCCCCTCCTCGCGGCGACGACCGCCGCGCACCGCCTGGCGACCGGCAATCTCGAGCGGCTGCCGCCCGCGCGGGGTTTGCGCTCGGCCGGCCTGCGTCCGTCGAGCCTGCGCCCGGGCCGGTCAGCGCGGGCCGGGACACCGCCGCCCTGGCGAGCGCTGGGCCGCGATGTCGCACTCGTCGCCGTCACCCAGACGGTCTTCGTCCTGCTGGTCGCGCTCGTCGTGTCGGCGCCGGCCGCGCGCCCGGATCTGCTCACCGTCGTCGTTGGCGCGCTGTCGTTCAGCGTGACCGGCGCGTCGGTCGGAGCCCTCTCCGGCTACGGCGCGCTGCGGTCGGTCTGGCGTGCCCTGCCCGGCATGGTCAGGGTGCCCGTCACGGCCGCGTTCACCTCGTTCACCGCGCTGCTGGGCGCGTCCGCCTTCGGGGTCGCGCTGGTCCTGGCCGCGACCCTGCCCGAGATCGCCGCGGCCGACCGCGGCCTGGGCACCGGCGTGGTCGGCGGCGTCGGGCTGGCCGCCGTCCAGCTCGCGGTGCTTCCCAACCTGGTCATCTGGGCGCTGGCGTACACGCTCGGCCCGGGTTTCGGTACCGGCGGCGGCTTCGTCCGGCCGGACGCGGTGCACCCGGCGATGCTGCCTGACCTGCCGGTCTTCGCCGCGCTGCCGCCCGGCCCGCTGCCACGGCCCGGCTGGCTCGTGCTGGCGCTGGTGCCCGTCGTCGCCGGGATCATGCTCGCGGTGTCGGTGCGCCGCTGCGCCGGGCAGATCAGCCACCGGCGCCGGCTGGCGGCGGTGCTTGCCGCGGCGGGGCTCAGCGGGGTGCTGATGATGTTCACCGCGCACCTGTCGGCCGGCCGGCTGGGCGACGCGTCCGGCCGTTTCGGGCCGACGGGATGGTCGGTGGGGCTGGCGGCCGCGGGAGAGCTGGCCGTGGTGGGCGTCGTGGTGTGCTGCCTGGCCGAGATGGTGGCGCGGCGTGCCGGTCAGCCGTTCGAGGTCGGCTCGGTGCGCAGCGCTTCGCTGAAGCGGCGGCTGCACTCGTCGAGCGCCTGGGGCGACCGGGCCTCGCGCCGGCATTCCTGATAGCGGTGCAGGTCGTCGCCGTGCCGTTCGTAGAAGGCCCACGTCCCGCCGGCGACGGTGACCGCGACCAGCAGTGAGAGGGCGCCGAGCGCCAGCCCGGCCGTGCCCATGCCGCCGCCGGTCCCGCCTCGGCGGGCGTGGGCGCGGGCCCGCATTCCCGTCACGATGGCGGCGATCCCGACGGCGCCGCCGACGACCGCGATGCTGGTGACCAGCGCGACCACCCCGAGGGTCAGCGAGATCCGCCCGGTTCGGCGCCCGGGCACCGGCTCCCGGCCGGGCCGGCCGGCACCGCGGCCGTACCGAGCGGCCAGGCGGTCCGCGAACGGGCCGGCCGGTGCCGGCCCTGTTGCCTCGCTGTGACCCGACGGAGGGTGTGCGGCTGGCTCGGTGAAGCCGGCGGAGTCCCGGGCACGGTCCTGGCGGGAGCCCTGGTCGGAGTCCTGGTGGGAGTGGTCGGACACGGTTCCTGCGCCTCCCGGCCGCCTGCCGGCCGGCTCCGGACTCGGTTCCGCGGCCGGCCGTGGATGTTCTCGGACGACATCGTAGGAGTCGGGCGGGCGTGATCCGTGCCGGACCGGAATGTCGGCCCCGTCCGTTACGGTCTCCCCGATTGATCAACCGTGGGAGGGTGCATGCCGAGCACGTCGAAGGCGCTGCGGGTCGAGGCGACCCGGCTGCGCGCCCTGGGCTGGACATACCAGCGCATCGCCCTGGAGCTGCGCCTACGTCATCGCCTCAACGCGCGCGTCGCGTACCGCCTGGCCCATGGCTGGACGCAGGAGGAGGTCGCTCGGCGCTGGAACGAGCGCTGGCCCGGGCCGGGCGCGACCAAGACGGGCAAGACGATCTCGTACTGGGAGATCTGGCCGGCCCGCGGCGGCCGAGCCCCCTCGGCGCGCACACTGGCCAGGCTCGCGGCGCTCTACCATTGCCGCCCCGGCGACCTGCTCGACGGAACGGATCACGACGACCTGGACGAGCTCCCCGGGCGGGTGCCGTCCGAGCGTGGCCCCCGCCGTGGTCTGAGTCGGTATCGCCACCAGGATCAGGGCTCCTTCGCCCCCGCGGGCGAGGAACAGGAGCCGCTGGCCGCGCCGACCGGCGGCTCCACCGAGCCGGCCGGCGCCCCGCGCCCCGCATCGCCGTGCGCCGCATCCCCGTCCCTCGGGTCCCCGTGCGCCGGCGAGTGTGCCGATCCCTTCTGCGGTGGGTGCCACGGCGGCGACGACGGGAACACCGACTGTGTGCGCGCGCCGGTCATGGTGATGATGCATCAGGACGCCCCCGGGGCGCCCCTCGTCCCGAGCCGCGCGGCATGACACCCGGTCCGGTCCGGTCCGGGCCGCGGGCGAGCGTGGTGCGCGCCGTGCTTGTCCGGCGTGTCGTGAGCCACCGGGTCAGTACATTCGGACAGTTGCCGCCGTGGGTCGTGTCCGCGCGCGGCCGAGTTCTCGACCGGTCCGGTGCCGGCCGGCCGACCACCCACGGAGGGTCCTGTGCCCGCTCGCCTAGTCGTCCTCGCCTCGGGGGCCGGCACCACCCTGCAGGCTGTCCTCGAAGCCTGCGCGGACCCGGCCTTCGGCGCGCGGGTCGTCGCGGTCGGCACCGACCGGCCGGACACGGGTGCGCAGCGGCGCGCGGAGGCGGTCGGGGTACCGGTGTTCACGGTGCGGCTCGAGGAGTGCGCCGATCGCGCCGCCTTCAACGACGCGACCGCCGCGCGGATCGCCGAGCACACGCCGGACCTGCTCGTCCTCGCCGGGTACATGAAGGTTCTCGGCAGCCAGGTGATCGGCCGGTTCCCCACGGTGAACACCCATCCCTCGCTGCTCCCGGCCTTCCCGGGCGCCCACGCCGTGCGCGACGCGCTCGCCGCCGGCGTCCGGGTCAGCGGAGTGACCGTGCACTGGGTCGACGAGGGCGTCGACACCGGTCCGGTGATCGACCAGGCGGCCGTCCCGGTCGAGCCCACGGATGACGAGGACGCGCTGCGGGCACGCATCCAGGCGGTGGAACGGCGGCTGTTCGTGGCCGTCATCGGTCGTGTCGTCCGGCGGGAGCTCCCGCCGGCGGGCGCACGCGCGGGTAGTGCGGGTAGTACAGGAACGGGGGAGGCGGCGATCGGCCCGGTGCTCGCTGCCGGCCCGAGCGCCGGCCGTGATCAGGTGGAACCCGCCCGCGCGGGCGGTGGGCCGGCACTCGCCGGCCCTGCCGGCGGGAGCCATTCCGGTGGGGTCCACGCAGAGAAACATCATGCCGACGGAGGCATCGTGGAAGGTTCAGGAGGGGTCATGGCGGGGGAGTCGAGCACGGGCGCGGGGCCTGGTGACACGAGCGGGGTCGCGGGTGCGGCGGGCGCGGCAGGCGCCGGCCCGGCCGGCGGCCGGCCGGCCGAGGGCTCGGCGGAGCTGGTGGCGACGGGCCACCGGAGGTTGCGCCGGGCCCTGGTGAGCGTCTACGACAAGGCCGGTCTGGAGGAGCTCGCCGCCGCGTTCGTCGAGGCGGGGGTCGAGGTGGTCTCCACCGGTTCGACGGCCGAGGTCCTGGCCCGCCACGGTGTGGCGGTCACCCCGGTCAGCACGGTCACCGGCTTCCCGGAGGTGCTCGGCGGCCGGGTCAAGACGCTGCACCCGCGAGTGCACGCCGGTCTGCTGGCGGACCTGCGCAACGCCGAGCACGCCGCCGTCCTGGCGGAGCTCGACATCGAGCCGTTCGACCTGCTCGTCGTAAACCTCTATCCGTTCCGCGAGACCGTCGCCTCGGGCGCGACCGAGGACGAGGCGATCGAGCAGATCGACATCGGCGGGCCGGCCATGCTGCGGGCGGCGGCGAAGAACCACGCCTCGGTCGCCGTGGTGGTGTCGCCGCAGGACTACGGCGACCTGGCCGCGGCCGTTCGCGGGTCCGGCTACGACCTCCCCGCCCGGCGCCGGCTGGCGGCCCGCGCCTTCGCGCACACCGCGTCCTACGACGCGGCGGTCGCCTCCTGGTTCGCCAGCGCGCTGGCCCCCGACGACACCGCCCGTGAGACGGGCTGGCCGGACGTCCTCGCGGCCCAGTGGCACCGGTCCAGCGTCCTGCGGTATGGCGAGAACCCGCACCAGCGCGCCGCGCTGTACGTGGGCGAGGACGGCAGCCCCGGGCTCGCGTCCGCGCGCCAGCTCCACGGCAAGCCGATGTCCTACAACAACTACACCGACACCGACGCGGCCTGGCGGTCGGTGTTCGACTTCGCGGACCCGGCCGTCGCGGTGATCAAGCATGCCAACCCGTGTGGCATCGCCGTCGGTGCCACCGTCGCCGAGGCGCACCGCAAGGCCCACGCCTGCGACCCGGTGTCGGCGTTCGGCGGCGTGATCGCGGTGAACCGCCCGGTGAGTGTGGAGCTCGCCGAGCAGATCGCGGAGATCTTCACCGAGGTCGTCGTGGCGCCCGACTACGAGCCCGGGGCCGTCGAGATCCTCGCCCGCAAGCCGTCGATCCGCCTGCTCGTCTGCGCGCCGCCGACCCACTCGCGCGGGGTCGAGATGCGCCAGGTCAGCGGTGGGATGCTGCTGCAGTCACGGGACGCGCTCGACACCCCCGGCGACCACCCGTCGGGCTGGACGCTCGAGGCCGGTGCCCCGGTCGACGACAGCACCCTCGCCGACCTCGGCTTCGCCTGGCGCGCGGTTCGCTCGGTGAAGTCGAACGCGATCCTGCTCGCCGCGGACAACGCGACCGTCGGGGTCGGCATGGGGCAGGTCAACCGGGTGGACGCGGCGCGCCTCGCCGTGACCCGCGCCGGCGACCGGGCGAAGGGCTCGGTGGCCGCCAGCGACGCGTTCTTCCCGTTCCCCGACGGCTTCCAGGTTCTCGCCGACGCGGGAGTGCGGGCGGTTGTCGAGCCGGGTGGCTCGGTGCGCGACGATCTCGTGATCGCGGCCGCGCGGGAGTCCGGTGTCGCGCTGTACTTCACCGGTGTCCGGCACTTCGCCCACTGAGCGCCGCCCACTGAGCGTGGCCCACCGCGTCGTCCGCGGAGCGTCGCCCACCGGGCGTGGTCCGCTCGCACGTCGCACGTCGCACGTCGCACGTCGCACGTCGCACGTCGCACGGGAGCGTCGGCGCTGACGCCCGGCGCACCGGCGCCGTCACCCCGCGGGGATCGACATCGGTCCCCGCGGGGTGATCAGGTTGCGCTGCCCACCCCGGTCAGGAGGTGGAGCCGACCTCCGCCGCGGCGGTACCGCGGCGGCTGACGGTCGGGCTGCCGTTCGCGGCGGCGCCGTTCGGTGACACCGGGGTCGTGCCGCCCGGCAGGTCCGCGGTCGGCACGTACCGCTGCGCGACCCAGTCGAGCGCCTCTCGCCAGCTCGCTCCGTAGAGGACGGAGATCCGGTCGGCGGTCTGGCGCGCGAGCGCCTGCACGAAGACCCGGTCGTCGCTGTCGAGATGACGCGCGTCGCCGAAGGTCTCCCACGCCCGGAACATCAGTTCCTGAAGCTTCTTGCTGTGCGGCGAATCGTCTGCCACGTCGAACTCCCTACCATTTGGGGACCGCGGCGGCAGTCTCCCCCAGTCGCGCACGACGTGTGCACTCGGGGGGTCTATCCCGTTGGTGGTGGAGTGTGTCGATACCCTCCAGTGTGGATTCTCTGGGATGTGTCCGTAGTGTTGGCGGTCCGGGGTTCGGAGGGAGAAGTCCTTGTGGCAAGGGGTATCCTCCGATTCCGTGGCCAGCAGGGTCGGTTTCGAGGCAGAGTGATCCCGTTGTGTCTCAGGTGTCCGGCTCGATCGCGGGGTGCCTCGAACGGGTCAGCCCGGTGGAGCCATCGCATCGTCCATCGGCCGCACCACACCGAGCCGGACGGCCTCGTTGGCGAGGCGCCCGCGGCGGTTCGGTCCGGGCGCGATCCCGAACTTGCGGTACAGGCGGAGCAGGTGCTGTTTGACCGCCCCCTCGGTGACGACAAGGTCCCGGGCGATCTCCCGCGCCGAGCGGGGCATCACGAAGACCCCCGGCTCGGTCAGCGGCCGGCACAGGGCGCGCAGCACATCCCACTCGCGGCGCGTCAGGTCGGGCGGGTCGGGGATGCGCATCCCGGCGGTGGTGCCGGCCAGGCCCTCCAGGCCGGTGAGGCCCGGTGGCTCCTCGTCCCGGACGCCGTTTCCGCTCGGCGACAGCCTCTGGTCCGCGAGGCGGGCAGGCTCCTCCGGCACCAGGGCGGGCCGCTCGTCCAGGACCCGCACCCCCGCCGCCCCGAACCGGACGACGTCGCCGTCCGCGAGCACCTTGCGGCCGACGAGGCGCCCGTTCACCCGGGTGCCGTTGCGCGACAGCCCGAGATCGGCCACATACACGTACGGCCCGCGGCGGACGATCTCGGCATGCAACCGGGAGACGCTGGCGTCCGGGAGCGAGACGTGCACGCCCGGCCCGCGACCCACGGTGGTCACATCCTCGGTCAGCTCGACGACCTCACCTGTCCGTTCGATCCGCAGACTCGGCCCGTCCACTGTCGGTTACCTCCCCCTTCCAATGCCGGAGCACGCGGCTGCGCAGCTCCGGCCGGTTGTCCAGAACTCCTCGATCAATCCCCGGTGGCGAGCCTGATAACACCACCAGGCGATGTGGCCCTTCACCGGCCACGATGTCCCCGGTCGTCCCGGCTCCGTACGGGATGAGCGCGGCGGTGCCCGCGGGCCCGCGGGCGACCCCGTGGACCGGCGGTCCGGGCCGGCCCGGGCGGCGGGCGGCTGCCCGCCGGGTGACGGCCGGCGCCTACTGTGTGGCCTCAGTAGCCCGCGCGCGGGGGATACGCGCGCGGGGGCGGGCCTGAGGAGGCGGAGAGCAGGTGACCGAGACGGTCCCGGGTGCGTGGGGTCGGCCTGATCGGGAGCGCGGCGCGCGCGCCGGCGGCGCCCGGCGGGCCGAGGGGCGGCACTCCGAGTGGCCTTCCGAGATCCAGGCCGGGGAACCGTCCGAACCGGACTCCGGGCGGTGGCGCTCCGAGGAGGCCGCCAACCCCGGCTCCGAGCGGGACACCGGGCAGTGGCCCCCGCCCGCGTGGCCACCGCAGGCGTGGCGCCCGGAGCCCGCGGCCCCGCGGCGCGGCCGCCCGGACCACGAGCGCCTGGATCACGAGCGCCTGGACCACGAACGGCCGGATCACGGATGGCCGGAGCGTGGGCGACCGGACCATGGCAGGCCAGGGCGCGGCCGCCAGGCCGGCGAGCGACCGGGCCATGAAGGGCCGGGCTGGGGACGTCCGGCGGACGGCGGCGCGGACCGGGGCTCGGACCGGCGGCAGCGGCGGGAGCCCTCGCAGGGCTGGCCGCCGCCGGGAGAGGGCCCGCCGGCGGGCCCATGGGCGCAGCCGCACCACACCGACGGCCCCGGCGTCGTGGACCATCGCCTCGACCACTCACGTGCTGGCGATCCGCTCACTGAACGTCAGCTCGTCAGCTCCGCTGATCCCGCGGGTGCCGAAGGTCGGCCCGTCCCTGAGCCGGGAGCCGGTGGTGGCGCGGGCCGGCCGTCCCGCCGCCGGTCGGCGGGATCGGCGACCGGCGGCCGCCTCGGCCGGATCGTCTTCGGCGGCATCCTCGGCGGTGTCGCGCTGGGCCTGCTCTTCGTCTCACAGGACCACTGGCGGCGGGGGTTGCTCACCGCGGGCGGTGTCCTTCTTGTGGCCGCCCTACTGCGGCTGTGCCTTCCCACCCGGCAGGTGGGGATGCTCGCCGTGCGGGGCCGGGTCTTCGACACCGTGACCCTCGTCGTGCTGGGCACGGCTGTGATCGTGCTCACCTCCACCGTGCCGTACAGCGGTGGCTGACCCGACCCGTCCACCGAAAGCGGCTGTTGGGGTCACGGTCTGGCACGACGCCGCCGGCGAACGCCGTGCGCGGCTGCGCACGGCCGGCCCGAGCGGGCGTGGCGCACGTCGCCGACCCGTGCCCTGGATCCGACTCGCGCGATAGCCTCGGCTGGTCATCGGACAACCGTGCACAGATGAGCGGGGCGAAGCGCGCCTATGGCGAACCGTCACGTAGCCCTGATCCTCGGCGGCGGCACCGGGCCCGAGCTGACCGATGCTCCCCTGTGGGGTGGCCAGCCCGTCGCCGAAGAGATCGCCAGGAGGGCACGTCGGTCACCTGCGACCACTACGCCGGCGCCTGAAGACCCCGCCGTGGGCACCGCCGAGATCGTCGACGCGATCATCGCGATACTGGGGAGCTGATCAGTCCAATGCCCGGAAAAGTCACTGTCGTCGGGGCCGGTTTCTACGGTTCGACGACCGCGCAGCGACTTGCTGAGTACAACATCTTCGACACGGTCGTCATCATCGACATCGTCGAGGGCAAGCCGCAGGGCCAGGCGCTCGACCTCAATCAGTCCCGGTCGATCGAGGGCTTCGAGACCAAGGTCGTCGGGACCAACGACTACGCCGACACCGCCGGTTCCGACGTGGTCGTCATCACCGCCGGCCTGCCCCGTAAGCCGGGCATGAGCCGGATGGACCTCATCGAGGTCAATGCCAAGATCGTCCGTCAGGTGTCGGAGAGCATCGCGAAGACGTCGCCGGACGCGGTCGTCGTCGTGGTCTCCAACCCGCTCGACGAGATGACCGCGCTCGCCGCGAACGTGCTGGGCTTCCCGCGCTCGCGGGTGCTCGGCCAGGCGGGCATGCTCGACACCGCCCGCTTCACCGACTTCGTCGCGGAGACGCTGAACGTGCCGGTCGCGTCGGTGAAGACCCTGACGCTGGGCTCGCACGGCGACACGATGGTCCCGGTGCCCTCGCAGTGCACCGTCGACGGCAAGCCGTTGAGCGACCTCCTCCCGGCGGACAAGATCGAGGAGCTGGTCAACCGGACCCGCAACGGAGGCGCGGAGGTCGTCGCGCTGCTCAAGACCGGTTCGGCCTACTACGCGCCGTCCGCGGCGGCGGCCCGCATGGTCAAGGCGGTCGCCGAGGACTCCGGCGCCGTCATGCCGGTCTGTGCCTGGGTACAGGGCGAGTTCGGTATCTCCGACGTCTACCTCGGCGTGCCCGCGCAGATCGGCGCCGGGGGCGTGAAGAAGGTTGTCGAGATCGACCTGACCGGCTCCGAGCTCGCCGCGCTCAAGACGGCCGCCGAGGCCGTGCGCGCCAAGCAGGCGGACGTCGCCAGCCTGTAGCGGCGGCGACCAGCCGACAGCTGACCAGCCGGTAGCTTTCGCTCCGCCGGCCCACGCACCCACAGGACGCGCTCGGACCCCGGGAACCTCCGGGACCACCGACCCTGCGGGCCCGCTGGGCCGGCGGGTGAGCATGGGCCGGTGGGTGAGTGAGGTCCGGTGGGTGAGTGAGGGCGAGCGTGGGCGAGTTCGGGTGGGCTCAGCGCGCCGCGGTGAACACACGCCGCAGCCCGAGCCGGGCCAGTGACCCGGCCGGGATCGTTCCCTTACCCAGCCCGATCTCGACGAGGCTGTCGTACAGCTCGGTGCGGCGGCTGGCGGAGCGGACCGCGGCGTCCATCAGCGGGCGGTGGCGGCCGGCGAGCCCGGCGAGCAGCGACGTGTGCCGCAGGTGCCTGCCCAGCTCGCCGTCCAGGGCGCGTCGGTAGGCCCGCCCGGCGGCCGGGCCCGGGTCGGTGATCGCCGCCTGGCCGGCCAGCGATCCCGACAGCAGCGCGTAGTAGATGCCCTCACCGGTCAACGGATTGATCAGCGACGCGGCGTCCCCGGCGAGGAGCACGGGGCCGTCCGGCAGCCGTGGGCGGTGCGTGGACAGCGGCAGGTGGTGTGCGCGCAGGGTGCCCTCGTAGGCCGGGGTGTCCGGCAGCAGCCGGGCCAGCGTCCCGTGCAGGACGGCCTTCGGTGTCGTGCCCGCCGCGCGCAGCCGCGAGCGGAGCATGCCGTACCCGATGTTGGCCCGGCCGTCCCCGATCGGGAACGACCAGGCGTACGCCGGCCAGCCCTCGTCCGTCATCTCGATGAGCTGCTCGGGCGGGCGGTCGTCCTTGGGTGCGTCCGCGTAGGCACGGACGGCGATCGCCAGACCCTCGGGCGGGTTCGGTGCGATGCCCAGCGCCCGGCGCACGGTCGAGTTCGCGCCGTCCGCGCCGACGACGACCCGTGCGCGCAGCACGCCGCCGTCCACGGTGACCACCGGCTCGCCCCCGCCGCCGGCGGTGACCTCCAGCGAGCGTACCCGCCGCCGGAGGAACTCGGCGCCGCGGGCGCGCGCGGCGGCGACGAGGCGGGCGTCGAAGACCTCCCGCGGGATCACGTGCGTCGCCCGCTCGGACGGCGTGGCGACCTCGGCACCGCCAGGTGTGCGCAGGCGCATCCGGTCCACCGGGCGGTACCCGCTGGTCGCGTCGGTGATGCCCAGTGCGCGCAGGACGTCCACGCCGTGCGGTGCGATGCCGTCCCCGCAGGTCTTGTCGCGGGGGAAGTCCGCGGCGTCGACGATCACGACCCGGGCGTCGGGCCGCAGTTGCAGCGCCCGCAGCGCAGCCGCGCTGCCCGCCGGGCCGCCGCCCACCACGAGCAGGTCTACCGGCGGCCCGTTCCCGGTGCCGGGAACGGCGGCGTGGACGGGGCTGGGTGCGTGGATGGGCACGCCAGCCAGTGTGGCAGCCGGCGTCCCGGCACCGGTCGGCCGGCAGTTCGTAGAGTGCCGGACATGGATGCGCTCAGGCAGCTGGACACGTGGCCCGTGCGGACGGCTGCGGCCGTCGTGCTGCGGTCGCCGGGCACGGGCGGTGCCGGTGGTGCGGCCGGTGCCGGTGGCCCCCGGGCCGTGGCCACCCAGGTCGGCGTGGCAGGCGATCCGACGGTCCGGTTCCGGCTCGCGTCGGTCTCCAAGCTGATGAGCGCCTACGCGGTGCTCGTCGCGATCGAGGAGGGTGCCCTGGCGCTGGACGAGCCGGCCGGCCCGGAGTCGTCGACGGTGGCGCATCTGCTCGCGCACGCCTCCGGTCTCGCGTTCTCGGGCGATCGGGTGATGGCCCGCCCGGGCACCCGCCGCATCTACTCGAACACCGGTTTCGAGGAGCTCGGGCGTCATCTCGAGCGGGTCACGGACATCCCCTTCGATGTTTACCTGGCGGAGGCCGTTTTCCGGCCGCTGGGAATGGGGACGGCCGTCCTCGAAGGTTCGCCGGCGCATGCGGTGACGGCGACGCTGGCGGATGTCGGCGCGTTCGCCGCGGAACTGCTGGCGCCGAGCCTGGTCTCCGCGGCCACGTTCGCCGCGGCGACCTCGGTCGCCTTTCCGGGCCTTGCGGGGGTGCTTCCGGGTTTCGGCGCGCAGCACCCGAACGACTGGGGCCTCGGGTTTGAGATACGCGGAACCAAGAGCCCGCATTGGACGGCTGCCACCAACAGCCCTGCGACTTTCGGCCATTTCGGGCGCTCGGGAACCTTCGTCTGGGTCGACCCAGCGGTGAACGTCGCGTGCGTAGTACTGACCGATCGGGATTTCGGCGACTGGGCGGGCGCGGCCTGGCCGGTTCTCTCCGCGGACGTCCTGGCTGAGCTGGAGGTGGCCCGGACGGCCTGAGCGCCACAGGCCCGCCGGCTGGATTCGTCCTGTGATCGGGTGACCGCCTCGGGTGCCCGCCGGGTGCGGCCGCCGCGATGCCTGTTCTGTCCTCGGGCGGTCGCGCACTGATGTCAACCCTGGTCCGGAGAAGACAGCGTGGTCTCGTGGGCCATGATGGCGCCATGGTTGGTCGGCAGAGCTCGTCCCGCGACCGCTGGTCGGCCCTTCCGTGGCCCGGCCGGATCCGCGTGACGTGAAGGACTCCGTGCGGTCCATAGGCGTGGCGATCGGTGTTCCGGAACCTTTCCGGACCGAGCTCCAGGACTGGCGGGAACGGCTCGGTGATCCGAATGCGGCCCTCATCGTGCCGCATGTCACGCTGCTCGGCCCGACCGAAGTGCCCGCCTCCCAGCTCCCCGCCGTCGAGCGTCACCTGACGGAGGTCGCCGGAGGCGCCGAGCCGTTCGTGATCCATCTGCGTGGTTCCGGCACCTTCCGGCCGCTGTCCGCGGTGGTGTTCGTGACCCTCGCCATGGGAATCTCCTGCTGCGAACTTCTGGAGAAGGCCGTCCGGTCTGGTCCGTTGGACCGTCCCGTGCGCTTCTCGTACCACCCGCATGTCACGGTCGCGCACGATGTCGACGAGGAGTCGCTGGACCGTGCCTTTGAGTTGCTGGCCGAATATCGGGCGCAGTTCGAGGTGACAGGTTTCGGGCTCTACGAACGCGGCGATGACTGCGCCTGGCGCCAGCTGCGTCATTTTCCCTTCGCGGGCGGGGGTGGCAGACCGAGGTGACAGGACCACGGGAAGCGGTGAAGGCGGGCGTGGGAACGGTGAGCGGCGCCGCGGGCGCGGTGCGGCGCCGTCGCCCGTTCATTGACCACACGGTGCGTGCGTACGGTCGCTATACGTCGGACGGCGGTGACCGGCTCGCCGCGTCCACGACATATTTCGCTTTCCTGTCCTTCTTCCCGATCGTGGCGCTGGTCTTCTCGATCGCCGGGTTCGTCGTGGACGCCTATCCCGACGCCCAGGCCAAGCTCACCGAACAGATCAACGACTATCTGCCCGGCCTGGCCGACAGACTGGACGTCTCGACCATCGGCCATGCGAAGGTCGGCGCCGGCCTGATCGGTCTCGCCGGTCTCCTCCTGGCCGGGCTGGCCTGGGTCTCGGCGCTGCGCGACAGCATCCGGCTCGTCTGGCACCAGAGCCTGGAGACCGGCAACTTCATCGTGCAGCGCCTGCGGGACATCGCGATCCTCACCGGTCTCGGCCTGACCCTGCTCGCCTCGCTCGTCGTCACCAGCCTGGCGACGTCCGCGACCGGGGTGTTCCTGCGCTGGGTCGGGCTGGAGGGGAGCACGGCCGCCGCCTGGGCCACCGGGCTGCTCGCGCTCGTGGTCGCGCTCGCCATCGACGCCGCCGTGTTCGTCTACATCTTCTGGCGGTTGCCGGAGCGCACCAACCGGCAGCGGGTGCTGCGCGCGGCCGCGCTGGGCGCGGTGGGCATCGAGCTGCTCAAGCTGCTCGGGACCTGGCTGGTCGGTCAGACCACGTCCAACCCGGTCTACGGCATCTTCGCGGTCATGGTCGGCCTGCTCATCTGGATCAACATCGTGATGCGCTGGATGCTGTTCGTCGCCGCCTGGGCGGTGACGGCACCGTACGCGTCGGACGTCCACCCGTCCGGTACCGCCCCGGCCGACCCGGCGGGCCCCGACCTTGCCGGGGCGGACGGGCCCGGGCCGGAGGGGGACCGCGTTGCCCCCGAGCCGCCGGCCGTCCGGTCCGCGCGATCCTGGCGTGACGACCGGAGCACCCACGACGATCACGATGGCCACGATGGCCACGCCGGCGAGGACGACGAGGACGGCCGCTCCTGGCGACCGCGATGGCCCTGGCGGCGCGGCGCGGCGCGCCCGGCGGACCGGGCGCCGGTCGGGCGCTGACCGGCGCGCCACGCCTCAGGGACCAGGCGGCCTCAGAGCGGGCGGCCTCAGGGCTGGGGGAGCTCGAGGACTGGGCGGGTTCAGGGGCGGGGCGAGCGGGCCGTGCCGAACGGTGGAGTGTCGGTGCGGGACGAGTCGGTCCGGCTCCGCCCCGGTTCGGGGTGCAGCGAGGGCAGACCAACGAGGTGGCGCTGGCCGTTGGCGTCGGTGCGCGGCCGGGGAGCCGACGCGGCGGAGCGGGTCGCCTGGTACTCCTCGACGACGCTCTGCCGCTCCCGGCGGGCCCGCGCCGCCGCGCTGTCCCGCCGCGTCCTGTTGGTGCCTCTTCGGTGGCCTCTTCTACCCGGAACTTCTCCTGGGGTCGTGGAGCGTCCGCGCCGTCCGCCGGACTGCCCGAGGCCCGCTGCATCCCACCGGCCCGCGCTGCCGCTGCCGGAGCGGGTGGTACGCCCGGTGGCCCTCCCGGCCACGCCGCGCCGGCGGCGGACCCGCCCGAACACGGTGAGGGCCGTCGCGACGACCGTGACGGCGAGGGCCGTCCAGGTGACGGCGCCCACGTCTCCGGCGTCGCCGGTGGTGGCCCGCCCGGGCGGGTTGCCGCCGTCCTGTCCGGCGCCGCGGCTGTCGGCGCGCCCGGCGCGCTCGCCGGTGTCACCCGGTGCGGCGCCGGGGGCCACGGCCCCACCGGCGGTGGTCGGGTCGCCTGGTGTCACGTCGGAGGGCCCGGCGAGCCGACCCACCGGGCGGACGTCGGCCGCGTGCGCGAAGCCCCAGTCGAGCAGCGCCCGCGCGTCCGTCCCGTAGGCCGGCGCCGTGCGCAGTAGCGAGACGATGAGCGTCCGGTCGTTCCTGGTCGCCGCGCCGACGAACGTCGCCCCGGCGGCGACCGTGTAGCCGTTCTTGATGCCGATGGTGCCCTCGTAGCTGCCGATGAGGGTGTTGTGGTTCGCGATCTCGAAGCGTTCGTCGCCGCGGCCCGGCAGCGAGGCACGCGGGATGGTCAGGTAGCCGCGCACGATGGGGTCGTTGAGCGCTGCCCGCCCGATCACCGCCAGGTCGTGGGCCGTCGTGTGCTGACCGGGGGCGTCGAGACCGGTGGGATCGCCCGCGACGGTCTCCGACGCGCCGAGCGAGGCCGCGAGCCGGTTCATCCGGTCCAGTACGGCCTCCCGGCCGCCGGCCGCCTCCACCAGCGCGACCGTGGCGTCGTTGCCGCTCGCGATCAGCATCGCCGTCGCGAGGTCGCGCACGGTGTAGCGGACGCCGGGGACGAGCCCGACCCGGGTGCCGTCCACCTGGGCGGCCTGGTCGCTGATAGTCACCTCACGGTCTGGCGGGAGCCCGGGGAGCACGGTCAGCGCGGTGAGCATCTTCATCGTGCTCGCCGGCAGGTCCGGGAGGTGCGCGTTGTGCGCCGCGAGGATCGCGCCGCTGCCGGCGTCCGCGACGAGCCACGCCTCGGCGGTGATGCCGGCCGGCGGTGGCACGGTGGTCTCCGCGGCGTCTGTGGCCTCCGCGGTGTCCGCCTGGTCGGTGGCGCCCGCCGTGCCAGTTGTGCCTGCTGTGCTGGTAGTACCGGCGGACATGCCCGCCGCCGTTCCGCCGGCGCTCGCCGGGCCGGCCTCGTCCGCGGTGGACGATGTCGTACCGGCGGACGCCGTCCCGGACGCCCCGGTCGCCGTCGAGGCCGCGGCGAGCGGCTCGACGGCGAGGGCACCGGCCGGGAGCGTGCCGGCGGTCAGCGGGCGGGCGGGCGGCCTCCTGGCAGGCAGCGGATCGCCCCCGGCCATGGCAGCTGACGGTGGTGCGGTGCCCAGAACGAGGACCAGGGCCGAGGCCAGCCCCACCGCGGCGCTCACCACCCGGCGGAAACGCTCGGGCGGATCGGTACGTCGTGGATCGGTACGTCGCGGATCGGGGTGGTGCGGGTCGGGCGGGGTGAGACCCTCCCGAGCGTCCTCATCGGTGCGGCGCTCGAGCGGGCCGGATCGGGGTCGACGCGTCCGGCCGGCATGCACCTACCGAACGTTACCGGTCGATCTTCATCCGGTGAGTTTGTCGTGTCACGTGTCTCGGATTCGTGCTCGCGTCGGTCGGATGGGTACCTTTCGTCCGGCCCGCGAACCACTTCGCGCCGGGACGAGAAGATGGCCCTGTGTGGCTGCCCCGTCCGGGGAGAGCGCGCCCGGCGCCGGGACGACGACCAGAGCCGGCTCCGGGACGGTCGCGGTGTCCTGACCCGCGTGATCCGCCGGCGCATCCGCCGACGCCGTCGGGTGTGCGTGTGCGGGCTCGTCCACTGTCAGTGTCGCGACTGTTGACGTACCGGGTACGGACGGCCAGGCCACGCCGCCGCGCGCGGGGCGCTGCGCCGACCCGTTCGGGGTGGCCGCGAGGGGGTGCGCCGCCGGTGCCGTGGGCTGGAGCACCATGCGGAGCAACGCCTCGATGTCACCACGCAGTGACTCGAGCTGGTTCGTCAGCTCACCGCGCACGTACTGCCGTGTGGCGGCGTCGCTCTGGGCGAGGCGCAGCGCCGCCACCTCGCGGGCCAGGAACTCGGTGTCCTCACGCATCCGGATGGCCGCCGCCCGGTCCTCCGCGAGCGAGGCACGGTCCCGGTCGTCCTGCCGGTTCTGCGCGAGGAGGATCAGCGGGGCGGCGTAGGCCGCCTGGGTCGAGAACGCCAGGTTCAGCAGAATGAACGGGTAGGGATCCCAGCGCATGAGCGGCAATGCGATGTTGAGTGCGATCCAGACGATCACCACACAGGTCTGGATGGCCAGGTAGCGGCCGGTACCGAGGAAGCGCGCGATGGTCTCGGCGCCGCGGCTGATCGTCTCGCGGTCCACCCGGCCCGCGATCAGTGGAGATCGGCCGGCGACCGGGACGTCGAGCCGGTCCGATCCGGTTCCCCGGCGTGCCGCGAGACGGCTGGCGGTGTTGATGCTCATAGGAGGTCCCCTCCGCGCTCGGCCGTCGCGAACGGACGGAGCCGATACGCACTTCAGAGCAGGCTGCGCGGGAGAAATCCCATCGCGGCCCGGGTCGACACGTCGCTGATCGACCGCACCTGCCGGAAAGGAACCCGGGAGATCACCTGACCCCGGGCGTCATGGACGCGGGCTGGACTGACTGGCCGTGCCGGCCGCCACGAGGAGGGGCGGCCGCGCCGACGGAACCATCCGCCGCGGACCGATCGTCAGCCGGCGTCCACCAGCAGGAAGCGGCTGTTACTGGAGCACCCGCCAGGACTCACAGCGGCCACCTCCTCTGGTCGGCCTCCGTAGAGGATCCAAATGTTGTTGTCAAGGATAGCCGCCCCTTGCGATTGTTCCGCTATGGGGTCGTCCGTGACCTGTGTCGCGCCGCCGTCACATGCTGTCGTGCCGCCGGTGATCTCGCCTGGTAGCCGGCCCCGCGGGCGGTTCCCGCCGCGTGGGTCGGGTAGTGGATGGCGGGATCACCAGACCGCGCGGACTCCTCTCGAAACGGATCACTCATGCTGGCTTTCGGTTGCGCCTACTGTGGCCAGCTTGTGTTCTTCGAGAACTCGACGTGTCCGCGCTGCGGGTCGGCGCTGGGGGTGGCACCATCCGCGCGACGCCTGATCACCCTCGTCGACGCCGGCGACGGACTGTTCCGGGAGCGGCCCGCGGTGGCCGACGAGGCGGCGGCTCTCGCCGCCGAGATCACCGCGCCCGCCGGGGCCCCTGGAGGAGATCGGTCCGTCCCGGCCGAGCCACAGCAGCCACGGTACCGGCGGTGCGGCAACATGGAACTCGCCGGCTGCAACTGGCTCGTCGAGCTTGCCCCTGGCGCGGCCGGGCCGCCACCCGGGCAACTGTGCGCCTCCTGCCGGCTCACCCGCACCCGCCCCAACGACGCGGACACGTCCGCCGCCGAGCTGTTCGTGCGGGCCGAGGCGGCCAAGCGACGCCTGGTCTTCCAGCTCCTCGACCTCGGGCTGCCGGTCGTCTCCTACGCCGACGACCCCCGCGGGGGACTGGCGTTCGACCTACTCAGCAGCACCTACGAGAACGTCGTGACGGGCCACGGTGACGGGGTGATCACCCTGGATCTCGCCGAATCCGACGACGCGCACCGGGAGAGCGTCCGCGCGCGCCTCGGCGAGCCGTACCGGACGCTGCTCGGCCACTTCCGGCACGAGACGGGCCACTACTACTGGCCCAGGCTCGTCGGGGCAGACCCGGCCGTGACCGGACGATTCCGCCAGCTCTTCGGCGACGACCGCGCCGACTACGGTGAATCCCTCGAACGCCACTACAAGGAGGGGGCGCCGGGGGCCTGGAGCGAGCGGTACGTCAGCGCCTACGCCACGATGCACCCGTGGGAGGACTGGGCCGAGACCTTCGCCCACTACCTGCACATCATGGACGCCCTGCAGACCGCCGCCGAGTACGGCCTGCGCACCGACGGCCCGGACCCGAGGCGCTTCGGTGTCGACCTGGAACGCTTCGTCGCCCGGCCGGCGCCCCTGCCGCCCGCCGCCCGCCGCGCCACGGCCGGCTTCGACGAGATCGCGGCCCAGTGGCTCCCGCTCACCTACGCCCTCAACGCGGTCAACCGCAGCATGGGCTTCGATGATCTCTACCCGTTCGTCCTGACGTCCACCGTGCTGGACAAGCTGAGCTTCGTCCACGACCTCGCGACGGCCCGCGCCACGCGGTGACGGCCGCGCCGTCGTTACAGCCACATGGACGTGACGGCCCTCGTCGGCGGGCCGGCCACCGCGGTGACACTCGGGTCAGCGGCTGGCCCGGCCGGCGGCGTCGGCTGCCAGGATCGCGTCGACGATCATCGGCGGGTCGAGGTCGAAGGGCTCGTTGTGGGCTGTCTCCCCGTCGGCGAGCGCCCGGACGGCGATGCCGCGCAGCAGCTCGATCGGCGGATCCGCCAGCCCCACCTGGGCGAGTGTGCGCGGCAGCCCCACCCCGCCGCAGAACGCGAGCACCTCGGCCAGCTCCTCCTCCGGCCGTCCCTCGACCACGAGCTGGACGATCAGCCCGAACGCGACCTTCTCGCCGTGCAGATACCGGTGGGTCTCCGCGGCCACGGTCAGGCCGTTGTGCACCGAGTGCGCCACGGCCAGCCCACCCGACTCGAAGCCCAGCCCCGACAGCAGCGTGTTCGCCTCGACGACCCGCTCCAGCGCCGGTGTCACCGCGCCGGCGCGCACCGCGCGGATCGCCGCCGCCGCGTCGTCGAACAGGATGCGTCGGCACAGCTCGGCCAGCGCGCCGGCCGTCGCCGTCTGCGCGCCGTCGAGCTGGTTGGCGCGCCGGGCCTCGCCGACGGTACGGGCCTCGTACCAGGTGGCGAGCGCGTCGCCGATCCCGGCGACCAGCAGGCGGGCCGGCGCCGCGGCGACCGCGGTGGTGTCGACCAGGACCAGATCCGGGTTGCGTGGGTAGAACAGGTACCGCTCGAACGCCCCGTCCTGGGAGTACACGACGGACAGCGCGCTGCACGGTGCGTCGCTGGACGCGGTCGTCGGGCAGGTCACCACCGGCACGTCGAGCGCGGCGGCCGCCGCGCGGGCGGTGTCGAGCACCTTCCCGCCACCGGCACCGACGATCACCGTCGCCTCCGGGTCACGCGCCGCCGAGACGACCCGGTCGATCTCCTGGTCGCTGCACTCGCCGCCGAACAGGTGCACGGAGTAGGGGATGCCCGCGCCGTCCAGGCTCGTCCGCCAGGTGTCCTCGAGCAGGCGCAGCGGGGCCCCGCTCGTCACGATGACCGCCGGGCCGGTCAGGCCGAGGCGGGCCATTTCCGGCCCGAGCGCGGCGGTGGCATCCCGACCCTGGACATATCGACCCGGCGACCCGAACACGGCGAGCATGGACGATTACGGTAGCGGTTCCGCCGGGCTGCGCCAGCATGTCCGCTCCCCGGTGCGCGATCGAAACGCCGGCGGCTGGGTAGGCCCGGAGCTGGCAGGACAGACATGTCACGTCGAGACACCTCGCGCGGCGCGGCTCGCGTGCCCATCGGCCGACCGCCGTCGGCGTCGCGTGGTCCGCGGTCTCGGCGGGGAGGAGGCCGGCGTGCTGCTCGCGGAGGAACTGCTGCTACTCGCACTGGACCCGGAGAAGGGGAAGCCGGTCAACTCGTCCCGCGCGGCGGTGACAGTCGGGATGAGCGACGCGCTGATCGCCGAGCTCGCCCTCGACGGCCGCGTCGAGCTGGACGGCGAACGGTTCGTCCCGGTCTGGCCCGCGCCGGGGCACCCGCTGCTGGCCGAGGCCAGCCGCCACCTTGACCGCATGCGTGGGGACAGGAAGGTGAAGCGCGCCGCCGACCAGATCCGCGCGCTGGACAAGGCGCTCGACGGCACCTGGGACAGGGTCGTCGGTGGCCTGGTCGAGAGCAGGGTGCTGGCCCGCGACCGCCGCCGTGTCCTGCTCTTCCCGGTCACCAGGTACCGGGTGCGCCAGACCCGGGCCCGCGAGGACGTCCTGCGCCGGGTCCGGGCGGCGGCGTCCGACGGTGGGTCGATGGACCCGCGCACCGCCACGGTGCTGGCGCTGTCCGGGCCGTCGCGGCTCCTCGAGGTCGTCGCGCCCGAGAGGTCGGGCCGGGACCACGCCCGTGCGCGCATCGAGGCCGCGACCCGGAACACGCCCGTCACGCCCGCGGTCAAGAAGGTGCTCGACGAGGCGGCCGCGGCCATGGTCGCGATCACCGCCGCGACGTCGGCCGCCACGTCGGCGGCCACGATCTCGTCGAGCTGACCGGCGCGGCACCGCCGCGGACGACGAGCTGCCGGCGCAGGACCCACTTTTCCGCGGCACCGAATACCGTTTATGCGCCTGTTCCGGGAACGCGGTCGAAGGGCTCGGGTCGCCGGTCGGTCCGGGCGTGCCTACCGTGGATTTCCCGATGGCACCCCGCGGATCGGAAAAGGACACTCCTGGGCTGGGCGGGCCTCGGCTGAAACCGGCGACGTCTCGACCGGGAAAGGCCGTCGGAGGTCGTGCGGACGCTTTCGAGGGGGCGGATTCCATGAGACTTCTGACGGTGGCAATCGCCGGCCGATCATCGTCGGGCTCTACCTGGCCCCGATCGCCGCGATCTTCTTCCTGTGGTTCCTCGCCGCCACCCGCGCGCGGATCGAGGGCCGGGAGAACCGGCTCGTCGCCACCGTCTTTCTCACGAGCGGCCTGCTGTTCGTCACCTGTCTGCTCGCGGCGAGCGCGGCCTGGGGGGAGCCTCGCGGCGGCCGTCGAGTTCCTCGACATAGGCCCGTTTATCGACGCGTCCACGCTCGGCCGTCGCGGCGGCGCCCTCTCCCGACCGGTCGTCGTGATCGGCTACCTGGCCGCCTTCGTCCTGCTGTCCTGGGTCCCTTACCTGGACCAGCTCGCCCGGGTGCTTCCTCTGGACCTGCCTGGTCGGCATCGAGATCCTCCGGACCGGAATCCGCCCCAGAACCTGAGGCCCCACCCGGGAGCCGGCGTCGGGAGGTTCTCCGTCGAGGCTGATTCGGCGTTACGCGCGGCGGTCACGGCATTGGGAGCAGACGGAGGTAGGACCAGGCCCGTTCGCTGATCGCTCCATGCGTGGCGGCCTCGGCGCCACGACGGTCAAGTTTGGCGACGATCGCGGCCTGGATGTCCGGGTCGCCCGCCGCCATCTCACCAAGCAGCCGGTGCCACTGCCGGACAGCATCCTTCGCCTCATCGCTCGTCAGGGCGGCACCTGTCTCGACCAGCGTGCGGATCGTGGTGTCCAGTTCGCGCGCCCGTCCCGTCCAGTCCGCCAACGCGGTGCTCGAGTGGCGAGCCTTGAGCCGCTGGAGCTGCTCCGGCGTGAAGGTGGAACCAGTCATGATCTCCTCCAACGCGGTGAGAACGCTGTCGCTGTCAGCGTGTTCGGCTGTTCTGATCCGGCGGCGAGCCAGCTCGAGATCGGCAATCCGGTCGTCGAGCTCGCGACGTCGGACGCGGATCAGGGCGGCCAGCAGGGCGTCGTCGCCGTCGATGACCTCGCCGACTTCGGCGAGCGAGAGGCCGACCATCTGAAGCGCGAGGACATGCCGGACGCGGACCGCGTCGCTCGGCCGGTAGCGGCGGTGACCGCTCGCCGTGCGCGTGGCGCGCACGAGCCCGATGGCGTCGTAGTGGCGCAGCGAACGCACGCTGACTCCGACGGAGCTCGCGAGTTGCCCGATTGTCCATGTCTCGGCAGGCGGGTGCATGCGTACGACGGTAGAACCTGACACAGCGAGAGGATCAAGTCGATTTCTGTGGACACGCTGGAAGCGCGTCAGCCTGGTTCCTGATCGCAGTCGGCGTCTGGACGTGGGCCATCTGGCCCAATTTCCTTCGGAACGTGTGGAAGGATGATCGTTCCGGGGACGACGGCCCGACCGGCTTCTTCACGGTCCACCTGGTCCTGACCGTCGTCTCGCTCGCCATCGGCTCCGTCGTCGGCTGGCTCGGCATCCGCGGTGTGCAATCGGTTCGGGACCGCGACTTGGCTACGCAGCCACGAAGGCCGTGAGCTGAAATATCGCTGCGGCGGCTGTATCACTGGCTGCCACGCCCCTCGGCAGATCTCCTTCATCGGGCTGCCGAAATCCGAGTGCCTCACGAAGTGGTAGCCTACGGAGATCTTGAAAGCGGCGTCGAAAATCTCCAGGGAGAGCGCATAGGCCCGGTAGAATGTTGCGGGGCCTTCTCGTCAAACCCTTGTAAAAGAGCAGAGTCTCCCTGTTCTAAAAGAGCACGACGAACCCCGTGCCCCGAATTCCGTGCCGCTCGACTTTCCTTCGCCTTCGATTCTGCACTGGTTGACCAGGTCCGCGATCCGCAGCCAGTCGGTCGGGTGGACGGTCTCGATATCGAACGCTTCAGAAGCCAGGTCCGCGAGGAAACGCAGTTCGGCCTGCGTGCTGAGCCGGCTACCGAGAAGGTAAACCACCTCGGTGATCACAAGGGTGGGGACGATCAGCGGGCCGGGATAGGTCTCCAGCAGGTCCGCGCAGGCCTCGTGATGTTGATCGTCGGCGTCGACATACGCGTAGAGAGGGCCTGCGTCGACCACGAGGGCTATGGCGCCACCTCGCTGGCAAGGATCTCCTCCATGCGTTCGGAGACGTCCTGTCGCACGCTGCGGCCCGCGCCCCGAGCGCCGAGCACACGCCGGCCGCTGGCGGCCTCGCCCCGTTCGAGCAGCTCGGCAAGGCCCGCCGGCACGATCGCGGCCAACCGCCGGCCGCTATCCGTCAGGTAGACGACCTGACCGGAGGCGGCAGCCTCCCGGACGACCTCGGCAAGTTGGTCATCGGGTAACGAGACGGCATCTCCGTCAGGGCGACATCGTAACTGTGGTGCACTCGCTCACCCGCTATCGATCTTCTTGCTCGGGAGGTGGGGCGCATCTGTGGTCCTCACCGCTCAAGCGACAAGCAGTCGCTCGACGATCACGATCTGTACACCACATGCGGATCGGTGAGCCAAGCGGCTCGCTCTCCGCCGAGACGCTCCGCGAGCGGCTTCCGATCGGCTGCTACTCGGGTTTGCCGGCCCACAGGTCGGGGCCGAAGACCTCGTACTGGATGCGCTGGGCGGGAACGCCTCGGTCGAGCAGGCCGGCGCGGATGTCCCGCATGAACGGGATGGGGCCGCACAGGTGGACCCGGGCGTCGGCCGGGACCGGTACCCGGGCGAGGTCGAGGAGCCCGAGGTACTCGTGTGCCGCCAACTCGCCGTCTGCCCGCTCGTACCAGGTGCGCAGGTCGAACGAGCGCAGCAGCCGGCCGAGCGAGACGAGTTCTGCGTGCAGCGGGTGCGTCCGTGGTGAGCGGTCGGCGTGCGCGATCACGACCTGGCGGTCGGGCCGCACGCGGGCCAGGTGGGCGAGCATGGCGACCGTCGTGGTGATCCCGATGCCGGCGCTGATCAGCAGCAGCGGGTCATTGCCAGCGGGCAGCGTGACGTCGCCGGCGGGTGCGCTCAGCTCGAGGATGTCCCCGTCCTTCACGCTGTCATGCAGGAAGCTGGAGACCAGGCCGTCGGGGGCTCCGCTCGCGCCGGCCACCCGGCGCACCGTGATCCGGAGTGAGTCCGCACCGGGCGCGTTGGACAGCGTGTACTGGCGCGGCTGCCGACGACCGTCCGGGAGGTCCACGGCGACCGAGACGTACTGCCCGGGCAGGTGGGACGGTAGGGGTCCGTCGTCCGCGGGAACCAGCTCGAACGACACGACGCCCTCGGCGTCGGGCACTCGCGCCGCCACCCGCCACCGCCGCCAGGGCTGGGCCGGGTCCACTCCGGCCTGCTGGTAGAGCCGGGCCTCCTCCGCGATCAAGGAGACCGCGAACAACCAGTAGACCTCGTCCCACGCGGCGTGGACCTCTGGCGTGACGGCGTCGCCGAGGACCTCGCCGACCGCGGCGAGCAGGTGCCTGCCGACGATCGTGTACTGCTCGGGGAGGACACCGAGGGAGACGTGCTTGTGCGCGATGCGTTCGAGCACCGGGCCGAACGGCGTGTCGCTCGTGCCGACGAGGTGCTGGGCGAAGGCCACGACGGAGGCGGCCAGCGCTCGACGCTGGACCCCGTTGGCCTGGTTGCCCTGGTTGAACAGGCGGAGCAGCTCCGGATGGGCGGCGAACACGCGGTCGTAGAACGCCGAGGTGATGGCGACTCCGTGCGCCGCCACGGCGGGGGCGGTGGCGCGTACGACGTCGGTCGACCGTTCGGACAGCATGGCGGAACCTCCGTGCGGCAGCAGGGTGGGAAGGGTGACGGGGCTGGCCGGCCTGCCTACGGGCCAGCCCGGCCGGGGGGTGCCAGGGCGAGCAGGACCGGCCCGGCGGGTGGGCCGACGAGGTCCTCGATGGTGACCGCGTCGAGCGTCGTCAGGAAGCTCTCCTGTGCCTGGCGCAGCAGTGGCCGCAGCCGGCAGGCGCATCGCAGCGGGCAGGGCGGCGCGTCGCACGCGATGACCTCGCCTGGTCCTTCGAGCGCTCGCACGATCTGCCCGACGCGGGCGCGGGACGCCTCGGGGGCAAGCAGGACACCGCCGGCGCGGCCACGCATCGTGACGATCAGCTCCAGCCGTTGCAGCCTTTGAACGATCTTCGCCATGTGCGTGACCGGTACATCCAGCGACTCGGCGAGATCGCGGACGGTCAGGCGGGACGTGCGCGTCGCCGCGAGCATGAGCACACGCAGCGCAAGATCGGTGGACTGCGTCAGCTGCATCGTTCCGACACCTCCTCGACCGCCACCGGGACCGTCTTCTATGACGTGTAGAAGCTGACGACGGCCACGCTAGCAAAGAGGACTTGGCAGTACCTCTTTCTGTGATGTGACGGTCCCCACCGGGTCGCGGTGCCGGCTGCGCCGCCCACACCCGGGCATGGGCATGGGTATGGGCATGGTCTTTGGTCCTTGCCGGCAGGCCGTCTGGTCGCCTCCGACCGGCCCTCCGCCCCCTGTTTCCACAAGCGTCGGTTGTATAAATTCAGGTCACGAGCCGCGTGATCGGGAAGGCATGCGTCGCCGCGAGGGACGGGGCGGGCGTGGCGAGGCCCCAGCACCCCGCGGTCAGGGAGGTGGGCGATGAGGTCCGACCCGAGACCGGCCGCTGCCGGGCGGCGCCACGACGTCCTGCGGGTGCTCAAGGCGGCGAACGGGCCGCGCAGCATCACACAGATCGCCACGAGTCTCGGCGTGCATCCGAACACCGTCCGGTTCCACCTGGACACGCTTGTCGAGAACGGGCAGGTCGAGCGGGCGACGTCCGACCGCGATCGGCCCGGCCGGCCACCGTCGCTGTTCCGCGCGCGTCGGGGGATGGACCGGACGGGGCCGCGGCACTACCGACTTCTGGCCGAGATCCTCGCCGAGAACCTGGCCGCCGAGCCGGACCCGGGCGCACGGGCGGTCGCGGCCGGTCACGCCTGGGGGCGCGGCCTCGCCGCGGCGACGCCCGGCGCCTCCAGTGAGCAACGGCCTGTCGGGCGCGGCGACGGCGGCGACATCACCGGACCGGCGGAGCCGGCCGAACGGTTGGTTCGGCTGCTCGACTACCTGGGTTTCGCGCCGGATCCGCCGGACACCGCGACGTCCGCCGGCGCCGACCTGCGTGTCGGGCTGCGGCACTGCCCGTTCCTGGACCTCGCCGAGACCATGGCGCGGGTCGTGTGCCCGATTCACCTGGGTGTCATGCGCGGTGCCCTCGAGGCCTGGGCAGCGCCGCTGACCGTCGACCGGCTGGAGCCGTTCGCCGAGCCGGACCTGTGCCTCGCCCATCTGGTCCCCGCGCGGGCCGGCTCATGACCACCGGACAGTCGGTCGCCGTCGCGATGACGTTTCTCTGGCTGGGCATGGTGCTCGCCATCTCGTTCCTGGAGGCGCCGCTGAAGTTCCGCGCCCCCGGCATGACCCTGAAGATCGGCCTGGGTGTCGGTCGGCTGGTCTTCCGGGCGCTCAACACGGTCGAGGCCGTCCTCGCGGTGGTGGTCGTCGCCGCCCTCGCCGCGGACCGGCCTCCTGCGGCCGCCCTCGTCGTCCTCGCGGTGGCGGTCGCGGTGCTCGCCGCGCAGCTCGCGTTCGTCCGTCCGCGGCTGACGCGCCGTTCCGACGCGGTCCTCGCCGGCCTGGACGCGCCCCGCTCGCGCGCGCACCATGCCTACGTCGCGCTGGAGACGGCCAAGGTCGCGACGCTGCTCGCCGGCGGCATCCTCCTGCTGACAACGGCCTGACCACGAGCCCACCAGACACGGGCCCCACCAGACACGGGAAGGAAGATCGCGCCGTGGAGAAGACCTCATTGACCGCGCTGGCAGACGAGCAACTGGCAGTGGCCCGGCAGGCTCCCGCCGGCCGCGCCGCGCACACCATCCACGGCGGGCACGACCATATGCTGCGTCAGACCGTCATCGCCCTGCTCGCCGGCCGCGAACTCGCCGAGCACGAGAGCCCCGGCGAGGCGACCTTGCAGGTACTGCGGGGCCACGTGCGGCTCACCGCCGGCGAGGAGACCTGGGACGGCGGTGCGGGCGACCACGTCACTATCCCGCCTGTACGCCACGCCCTCGCGGCCGTCGACGACTCGGCGGTTCTCCTCACCGCAGCCGGTCAGGCATTCCGGGCCACATCTCCGTAGACGCTGACCAGCCCGAGCCCGGTTCGATCCCGAGTCACGATGCGTGCCACCCCTCGGGAGCGCTGCTGCCGACCAGGGCGAACACGGTGGCCGTGGCACCGCCACCGCCAGGACGGCGACTGTCGAGTCCACGATCCGACCATCCGCCGACGACAGCGAAGGGCGCAGTACCGACCATCTGGCTGAATTTGTAGAACATTCACCTATGACCTAGGTACTGGTCGGGTGTCGTAGCCACTGGACGCGGCGGCCCGGCCGGGGGATGAACCCCGGCCGGGGCACCCCCCGGTCAGCTCGCGAAGCTGGCGGCCATGCCGGGTTCGTAGCCACCCGCTGGGTTGCGCACGATCACGTTCATCCGGTTGGCCGCGTTGATCAGGCCGAGGAGGCAGACGAGGGCCGCGATCTGGTCGTCGTCGTAGTGCTTGCGGATCTGGGCCCAGGTCTCGTCGGATACGCCGAGGTGGGCGTCGGCGAGCCGGGTTCCCTCTTCGGCGAGTGCCAGCGCGGCTCGCTCGGCCTCGGTGAATACGTCTGCCTCGCGCCAGGCGGCGACCAGGTTGAGTCGGGTGGAGGTCTCACCGGCAGCCGCGGCCTCCTTGGTGTGCATGTCGACGCAGAAGCCGCAGCCGTTGATCTGGCTGGCCCGCAGCGACACCAGCTCCTGGGTGGGCTTTGGCAGCGACGACTGGTGGATCACCAGGCTGGCGCTCGCGAACCGCTTGCCGAACCTGGTGGCGAGCTCGTTGCCGAACATGTTGAATCGGGCGTCCATGATGTCGTCCTCACTCGTGGTGTTGCGTGCTGCCGCACTGGACGAACACCAGATGCCAGCGACCCCAGTCCCCGTGACGACGTGGCCTTATGACCTGGACCACATATCACTCCGACCGTCGGCTCGCGATCGGCGGATCAGCCGCCATCGGCCGCGGTCGCGACCGGCCCAGTCGGACGTCCATCGGCGATATCCGGCCCCGCTGTCCACGCTGCCGTCCCGTCGTCGCGTGACGGGGCAGCCGACGGCGGAAGGGCTGCCCTGGGTGTCACAAACCGGCGGGGTCTGGCGTCTCATGGCTGGTCCAGCCGCGCGTGAATAGGAGTTATCCATGGCCGGTACTTCGCCGATGACGCCCGACGCTGTGAGGCCCATGAAGGAGGACGCCTGTCCAGACCCCGCTACCGAGGTGTTCCTCGCCCACCGCAACCTGCTGTTCACGGTCGCCTACGAGATGCTCGGCTCGGCCGTGGACGCGGAGGACATCCTCCAGGAGAGCTGGCTGCGCTGGGCAGGCGTCGATCTCGCCACCGTGCGGGACCAGCGGGCGTACCTGGTGCAGATCACCACTCGTCAGGCGCTGAATCGACTGCGCACGCTTGGCCGGCGCAGGGAGTCCTACGTCGGCCCCTGGCTGCCAGAGCCCTTGCTGACCGCGCCCGACGTGGCCGAGGATGTCGCGTTGGCCGACAGCGTCTCCATGGCGATGCTGCTGGTGCTGGAAACGCTTCGGCCGACCGAGCGGGCCGTGTTTGTGCTGCGCGAGGTGTTCGACTTCGGGTACGACGAGATCGCGGCAGCCGTCGACAAGAGCCCGGCCACGGTCCGCCAGATCGCTCACCGGGCGCGGGCGCATGTCGCCGCGCGCCGTCCTTGTGCGGTCGTCTCCGCAGCTGAGACCCGAGGCGCGCTCGACGCGTTCCAGCGGGCGGTCGAGACCGGCGATCTGCAGAACCTGCTGGACATCCTCGCCCCGGACATCGTCCTGCTGGGTGACGGCGGCGGGGTCAAACAGGCCGTGTTGCGCCCTGTCGTCGGAGCGGGCAAGGTAGCCCGGCTGCTAGCCGCCGGGCTGGGCAGGATCGACGCTGTTATGTCGCTGCAGCAGGTACAGGTCAACGGCTACCCGGCGCTGATCCTCCGGCTCGACGGCGAGATCGACAGCGTCGTGGCGGTACGCATCGACGACGGCCTCATCACCGGGCTCTATGCCGTCCGCAACCCCGAGAAGCTGTCGCGCATCGAGCGGGAAACCGCCCTTCGCCGCTGAACGCGGCCAGCGAGTGCGGACAGGTCCAGCCTCACGCGCACTCGGCTTCGGCTGCGGATCCACTGTTCGACACCGCCGTCGAGGTGCCCGGCGACACGCAGTAGATCATGGTGGACAACGTGTCCGAACTCGCGCCCCACACGGAGACCATGGCTGGCGGCCGGTGCGAGGCTGGTGGGGTGACTCTGTCGAAGCGTGCGTCCTGGTTCCTGATCGCGGTGGGTGTGTGGACGTGGGCGATCTGGCCGAATTTGTAGAGCATTCACTTATGACCTAGGTACTGGGCCGACGCTGACGCGGCGGCCGGGAAGGTACGGCCGTGCTCGCGGTAGTCCCAGACGATGGTGCGGAGGAGGACGGCGCGGCGGGTGCTTCGCCCTCGTCTGCGCGGGTGCGGTGTTCGAGGCAGGCGGGCCCGTTGAACGCGCGCAGCGCCGCGCGGAATGAGTAGTCCCCGCTTTACTCGGCCGGGGGCGTCGGCCCGTACCTCGGGCGCAACGACCGGCAGGGTGATCGTGATGACCGGGCCGCCTGGCGCGGGCAAGACCACAGTCGCCCGGCAGGTGGCCGACCGGCTCTCCCTCAGCGTGCACCTGCACGCCGACGATTTCTGGCACTTCATCCGCCAGGGCGCCATCGCGCCCTACCTGCCCGAAGCACACCACCAGAACACGATTGTCATCGATGTGGTGGCCCGCACCGCGTTCGGCTACGCCGCCGGTGGCTACGACGTCATCTGCGACGGCATCATCGGCCCCTGGTTCCTCGACGCGTTCCGTGCTGCGCGCACGGCCAGCGGAATCGAGCTGCACTACCTCGTGCTGCGCCCCGACGAGGCGACGACGCTCCGCCGAGCGACCAGCCGGACCGCCACCGACGCCTTGACCGACCCCGAGCCGATCCGCTCGCTTCACCACCAGTTCAGCAGCCTCGACATCCTCGAGCCCCATGTGCTGGACTCCAGCGGCATGGATCCTGCGGCCACGGCTGAGGTTGCGCTGCGCGGGATCGCCAACGGTCACTACCGGCTCAGCTGAGCTCTATCGGTCCGCCACACGGTCCACAGTTCTGACAATTCCTCGGTACTGGATCTGGGCCATGCCGTGCCGGTGGTGGCCAGTGCCTGCGAGGGCGCCAGACGGCGGGTAACCCGCGTGAGGAGCGTCCCGCTGGAGGGGCACATGCCGCCGATCGATGATCGACTAGGGCAGGAGGGTGAGCGTCCGATTGGCTTTGACGACGGTGAAGTGTCGGCGGTCGACGGTGGCGACCTCGTCAACGCCGAGTCGTTCGGCGCAGGCGATCACCGATGCGTCCACGGTGCCCAGGGGCAGGCTGCGGTACTGGTTGACCAGGTCCGCGATCCGTAGCCAGTCGGTCGGGTGGACGGCCTCGACATCGAACGCCCCGGAGGCCAGGTCTGCGAGGAAACGTAGTTCAGCCTGCGTGCCGAGCCGGGTACCGAGTAGGTAGACCACCTCGGTGATCACAAGGGTGGGGACGATCAGCGGTCCGGGATGGGTTTCCAGCAGGTCCGCGCAGGCCTCGTGATGTTGGTCGTCGGCGTCGACGTACGCGTAGAGCGGACCGGCGTCGACTACGAGGGCTATGACGCCACCTCGTTGGCGAGGATCTCCTCCATGCGTTCGGAGATGTCCTGCCGGCCGCTGCGGCCGGCGCCCCGAGCGCCGAGCACCCGCCGACCGTTGGTCGTCTCACCCCGTTCGAGGAGTTCGGCGAGACCCGCCGGTACGATCGCGGCCAGCCGCCGGCCCTTGTCCGTCAGGTAGACGACCTGACCAGACGCGGCAGCCTCTCGGACGACCTCGGCAAGTTGGTCGTCGGGGGGGAGCGGCATCTCCGTCATGACGACATCGTAACTTCGGTTCACCCGCCTCACCCTCTGTCGATCTTCTCGCTCTGGGCGGGCCCCGATGGTCCCGTCGATTCAAGACCGCTTGAGCAGCAGGCCCGTCGCGACTCCGGCCGGTATCCCACCCTATGGCGATCAACGTGGCTGAAATCGCGCGCCCACAGAGAGGCCACGGGGCCTGTGGGTGCCAGGCTGGTGGGGTGACTCTGTCGAAGCGTGCGTCCTGGTTCCTGGTCGCTGTTGGTGTGTGGACGTGGGCGATCTGGCCGAATTTGTAGAACATTCACCTATGACCTAGGTGCGGCGCTCCCAGAGCTTGTGTCGTGTCTCCTCGTGTCCAGGACGCCTTCTTTCACACGCGGATGTCTACGCTGGATCGCATACGTGATCATGGTGTGGAGGTGCGGGTGGAGGCGTTCTCTCGAACTGATGGTGACGGGTACCGCCGTCGGCGAGCCTTGATCTCCATGTTGTCGTGACGGGGGAGTTCCCATCGCTGAAGGCTCGGCAGCTCCTGCGCGTGCTCGGGCTGCTGGGGTACCGGGTGACCAGGCAGGACGGCTCGTCCCACCGATGGCTGGAGGCGGAAGGGCGCCCGCGGCTCCGGTTGGCGTTCCACGATCGTGTGACTGTTGGTCCGGGCCTGGTTCGTCAGATACTGGTGAAGCAGGTGGGCCTGACCGTGGAGGAGGCACTGGAGGTGATCCACGGTGGCTAGGGTGATCACGGTGATCGTGCGGCGGGACGGCGAGTCCTGGTCGGCATGGTCGCTGCAGTGCCCTGGTCTGGCGGTTGCGGAGCCGACCGCAGCGGAGCTGCGTGGGGCCCTGCCCGAGGCGCTTACCTGGTACTTCGACGGAGACTCCGACTTCGAGATCCTTGTGCATCTTGAGCAGGAGCTGCGCGGGGTCGTCGTTCGGATTGCTCAGGATGCCTTCGGGTGGGAGCGGCAACTGGTCGCGGAGCGGCTGGGTGCTGCGCTCGGCGTCGAGGACCAGGCGGAGCGGCTGCGTGCGGCGCCACCGAACTCCGTGGGGGAGATCGTTTATGTGTGCGCGCTGCCGACTGACCCGATCTCCTGGCTGACGGCTCAGGTTGACGACGTCGCAGATCCAGTTGTCGTTGCGCTGCCCGCGGCAGAGTCGATGCTGTGGACCCTGCAGTTCGGTAACGGGAGCCGAGTTGGCGCCGGGCCGGTCGACGTCGGCTACCTGCCAGACACGACATTCGGCGAGATCATGACGACGTTCACCGGGCCCGGGCTGAAGCTCAGCGCATAGGGAGTCTCGGTGATCCGGCTTCTGGAGGTGGTTGTGCCCGCCGTGCTCGACCTCACGTGGTGCGACCGCCCTTGATCGGCTGGTCCGGTCGCTCGGGTGCGAAGCTGGTGGGGTGACTCTGTCGAAGCGTGCGTCCTGGTTCCTGGTCGCTGTTGGTGTGTGGACGTGGGCAATCTGGCCAAATTTCCTTCGGAACGTGTGGAAGGATGATCGTTCCTGGGACAATGGCCCGACCAGCTTCTTTACAGTCCACCTGGTCCTGACCGTCGCCTCCCTCGCCATCGGCTCGGTCGTCGGCTGGCTCGGCATTCGCGGGGCGCGCGCGGCCCGTCTCGGCGCCTCCAGCGAAGCTGTCGCGTCTGACCGATTGATCGGTTCCGGTCGCTGACGCCTCCAGCGGGTCCGATCCGCGGATTGCGATCGCGGCTCCTGCACGGGAGAGTCAGTGGAGCTCGCACTCCCACGGTTCGAGCTCCGGTTCACCGGACGGATGGCGTCCCGTGCAGTACCGGTAGAGCCAGAGGGCAGCGCGGCGCTCGGCGTACTTCTGGTTGGTGGGTTCGCCCTGGTCGTCGAGTTCAAGGACGTTCGTGAAGATCGCGAAGCAGATCTCCATCTGGGATGGCGACTCCTTCAGCTCCGTCCAGTAGTCGATGCCGTCCAGCAGTGGATGGCCGACCGAACCCCTGGCGACCCACCCGGCGAAACGGCCGATTGCTCCCGACGCACCATGGCTGATCCGCTCAGACACGCCGGAACCCTACCTGCGGCACACCGCGCACACCGCGCACGGCAAGGACCCCGGCGGCCCGATGCGCCGACGGGGCCCACCTCGCTTCGCTCGACGCCCGTGCGTCGGAGCGTGTCCGAGTGTCGCCCGCTGATCCCGGCGGGCCGCGGCGTAGTTGCTTCTGCGCGTCAGGACACGGGAGATCATCGGCGTGTCGTCGGCCTCGGTCACGGCTCGAGGGCTCGGCTTGAAGTGGCAAGCGGATGGGTCAGCGTGGCCGCGGCAAGGCGTGGTCGGTCGGCAGGGCGACCTGGCCGGTGACGAACTCGCTCCACAGGCCGAACGAGTACGGGCCGTGTGGGTCGGCCGTCTCGACATAGCTGACCGGACGGCCGCCGGCGGTGGTCGTGGCACCGAAGGTGATGACGAACCGGGTGGTGCCCGGCCTGTTCTGCGGCGGGGTTTCGTTGGGTGGCAGCAGTTCGTCGATCGCCCAGGTGTACTCCCGCTGATACGGGATCGTGGCCCGCTCGAGCGTCTGCTCGAGTACGAGGCCGGTGGCGGGAAACGCGAGAAGGACGCCGGGGCCGCCGGCGACCTGGCTGTTCACCGCGACGGCCTCCACCTGGCTGCCGTCCAAATAGGTCCCGACCGCCGAACCGACTCTCGACCCAGGCGGGCAGGCGGCAACGCCCCCGGTGTCAATGGTCTGCCTGGAACAGACCGGGAACGCGGTGGGATTGAAGCGGAGGGCCGAGTCGAAGAGAAAGACGAATCGCCGGGCGCCGGCCGGTATGCCGCCGTCGGCCGTGCGGCTGTGACGGTCGAATGTCACCCGCACGCCTCGGGGGGGTTCCGGTGCGGCTGACCGAGACCTTCAGCCGGTCAAGATTCACCGGGCCTTCGACCTCCGGCTCCGCAGGGCGCTGTGGTCCGAGTGGGGCCGGATCCGGTGGGGATGGAGATCCTGCGGCCGCGCCGGTGGCGGCGGTGAGAAGCAACGAGGATATCCCTGCTACGCAGGCTGCGATTATCCGCGCGGACATCGCCGCGCCTCGACGCGGTCGCCCCGCGCGCCTGCCTGTACGGTTCGCCGACACCGCAGCGGACGTCCGTAATGCGGGGTTGGGTTTCCCATGCCAGCGGTAACGGCCGGAGTGTGTGTCAGGTTCCGAACGGCGGCGCGTGGGCGGACGATTCACGTGCTCCGCAGCTCTGCGTCGAGTCGTTGTGGCCAGTCCTCGTCAGCCAGGCCGCCGGCAACGAGAACGTCGCGCCAGTCGGTCCTCAACAGGCGCAGACTGGCGGCGAACCGGCGCCATGATCCAGCCGATGAAAGCACCAGCGCGGCCTGGACGCGCTCGACGTTCTGCCCACCGTAGAATTCCGTGTCCAGGGCGCTGAGCTGCCCGATGATCTCGGTGCTCGTACCGGCGTCGAAGTCCCGGTCGATCCGGCTCGTCAGGCGCCTGCTGGGTTCGGCCACAGTCCCGCATTTTCTCATGATGGTTACGGCAGCGGGACTGCACGCGTAGTGTCGCTGCCGGCACGGGCGCGGTTAACCCGGTCGAGCGGTTCCGAGTGTCCTGAGCCGATGATCCGGAGGGGACGTCGTGCGGGTTCGAAGCGCCGTTGTGTGTGGGGTCGCACTGGTATCGCTGGCCGGATGTATCTCGGCCGAGGACGGGGAGGCCCGGCCTCCCGCAGGTCCGACTTCCGCGGCAGGCCCGCTCGGGACGTTTCAGTAGCGGGTCGAGGTGACCGCCTTCGTGACTGCCTTCCGCGCGACGTTCCCCGCCCTGGCCGACGGCCGGTCAGATGAGGCCATCGCATCGGACGTGACTCAGGTCTGTCTGAACGACCTGCAGGACCCGTCTACGGGTCAGCCCGTGCCCGACGGGGAAGCTGTCGCCCTACGGCGAATACCGAGCAGGTTTGAGTACCTGTCCTGAATCTTG
>NZ_SJXI01000086.1:0-28674 GCF_004337455.1 Parafrankia sp. BMG5.11
CGAGCTCAATGGTCTTGATTTTGACCTCGACGTTGTTGAAGGCACCGAGCTGGGCCTGGATGTTCTCCGCAAGCGCCCTGTTCTCGCTGCTGGAGGAGCTGGTGAACGTGAAGGACAGCGGCTTGCCCTCCGCGGCCAGCTCGTCGAAGAGCCGCTGGGCGGTCGCCTTGTCCGTCTTACGCAGCGGCGTCTCCGAGTAGAAGGGGGAGGCGTCGGTGAACAACGTGTCGGCCAGCTGCGCGGTGCCGTTGTAGGCCGCGAGGTTCAGTGCGTCCGAGTCCAGTGCCGCCGCGACCGCCCGACGCGCACGAATGTCGTCGAACGGTGCTCTGCGCATGTTCAGCGCCGCGAAGACGCCGCCGCTGAGCCGCATGACGTTTGTCGACAGACCCGCCTTGGTGGCTTTGTCGAGGTTGATCCAGCTCGAGTCGATGGCCACGTCCGCACCCCCGGTGAGCAGCGTGTTGTAGCGCTGGTTGCCGTCGAGCGCCGCGCGGAGGGTGAGGCGGTCGAGGTAGGGCCGGGGTGCGTCCCAGTAGCGGGGGTTCCTGACGAGCCGGATATCGGCCTGACGGGTCCAGCTCTCCAGGGTGAACGGTCCCGCGCCGATCGGCTTCGCGTCGAAAGCCTGCTGGCCCTTCTGCAGGGCCGCGGGTGAGGCGATCCAGTTCATCGAGGAGGCGAGGACGGACAGGGCGTACCTCGGCACGGGGGTGACCAGGGTGACCTTCAGCGTGACGTCGTCCACCACCTCGGACGATTCGATCGTCGCCGCCTCCGACCGGTGGGCCGAGCCGACGGCCGGGTCCTTGGTTCGGTCCCAGTTGAACTTCACGGCCTCGGTGTTCAGCGGAGTGCCGTCGGAGAACACCAGGCCCGGCCGCAGCTTCAGGGTGAAGGTCTTGCCGTTGTCGGTCGTGGTGAACGACTCGGCCATCGAGTACTGGACCTCGTCTGCCTCATCGTTGGTCATCAGGGTCCCGTACAGGGCATTGCCCAGGAAGCCGCCGGACGCATACGCGTTGCCGAGGATCGCCGGATCCAGAGTGCGCGGATCACTCAGCGTGAGGATCCGGCCTTCGCCGCCCGCCACCGGTTTGGCGGAGGCGCCCGTGGACGGACTGGTATCACCGCCGCCGCCACATGCGGCCAGGAGGAGCGCCACACAGCATGCGACAGCGGTGACGAGTAATCGCGTCTTACGAATCATCAGAGGACCTTTCATCAGTGTTCGGGATCGGTAAAGCGGCACAGGGCCCGGGGACTGGGGGACGGCTGACTCAGGTGGCGCCCGGCTACGGGCGGGTGGTCAGTCGTGCAGAGTGTGGCCGAACTGGTGGCGTGGTCGCCTGTTTCGTTGAGCGCGAACACGGTGAAGGAGATGACGGGGCGCGGGACGAACACCATGTGGAGGGCATCGGTTATCGCATCCTTACCATCGGAGATCATCCCGCCCCAGCTCGGCTGCAGCGGCGGAATGCCCATGCCCAGGGAGCTGAACGGCCCCTCGGCCACGATTGGGGCGGCCATCACGATCGGCCGGTAGGCCCCCAACGGGGGCGACAGGTTGGGCAGGATCTCCCTTGACAGGATCCGCCGGCGGCTCTCGCCCATGTTCCGCTCGGCCATGACGAACTCCCGCGACGACCAGGCGAGGGTGGGACCACCCCGTCACCGGAGCCGGCCAAGCTGCATCGCAAAGACGTAGGTCAACACGGGGCCCGCAATGAAGGCGGGTACCGAGAGGACCCGAGGACAGTGCGGTGATCGCCCGATCGATCGCCGTCCCGGGCCACGTCGCGGACACCACGGCCAGCGCCCCGGCGACGAGGAGAACAAAAACAAGTGCCAACGCCGCCAGTTCCAACATCATCGGCAGCCGCTCGCCGATCGCCTCGACGACGACAGGTTGCCCGGTCACCGGCGAGGCGCCCAGGTCACCGCACACCGCATCCCAGAGCCAGTTCAGGTACTGCGACCACAGCGGTTTGTCCATGCTCAGCTTCGTGTTCAGTGCTGCGATCGCCTCCGGGGTCGCGTTCTCGCCGAGGATGACCGAGACCGCCGAACCTGGCGCCAGGCCCGGCAACGCCACCGCGCCCATGGTGACGAGTAAGATCACCAGTAGGCTCCGCCCGGCTCGTCTCGCAGCAGTGAGCACGACGCAGCTCGCTTCCTTGGTCCTGGAGAGGGCATGACAACGACCGAATCGGTCCGTGCAGCGTCACTAGCAGCGAATACACCGAGATCTCTCAGAGAGGGTTATAGCCGCTGATCATGACGTTGCCAATGTTTACTCGGGAGTAGAACGACTCGCCCCTCGGCCTCGCGCCCCACTCACCCGACCACCACCAACCAGGCCAGGCCCGGCCACCAGCCTCACACAGGGTATTTATACTCAATTATCGTATTAATACTCAATTATCACTCCAATAGAGACATACAGGATATTCCGTCTCGCACCCGGTTGACAGAAATGGCTATAGCGGTTCCACTGACGAGGCCGGGAACCGCACGGTGGAGCGGGCTGATGGGCGAGTTGGGCCTGGTCGGCGCGGTCCGCGGTGACCACAAGCGGCGGACCACGGTGGCGGATCCGGCGGCCGAGCGGCTCGCGAACCTGGTCCGACGCAACTTCGCCGCGGACCGGCCGAACCGGCTGTGGGTAGCCGACAGGTCGCACCGATAATCACAGCTCCGTCCGAGGTTCCGTGTCTAGACGCGACGGTGGCCTACTCGCTGCCCCGCGGGTGAGCGACGGCGAGCACCAGGCCGTCACGGTCGACGACTCGAACCGCGTCGATGGCATCCGCTGGGATCGAGCTCGCTCCGACGACATCAGCCTTCGTTGTCGGCGTCGACGACCAGCTGGCCGCTCGTTCCGTCGTGCCGTCGACGCTGGCGACCTCCAGTGCGAAGGGGCCGCTGCCGGGAAGGCTGTCGAACGCGACGGCCAGCGACGTTCCCCATGGTTTCGTGATGAGCGTGGCGCGACCAGTGATCGCCGTGCCCGTCGCGGCGACGAAGGAGGTGGAGGGCCCACTCGGTGCCCTGGCAAAGGGACTGTTCACGACGAGACCGATTCCGGCGCACAGGACGAGCACAGCAGCGACCGCCGCGAGGCGCCAGGAGCGGGTTAGGCGAACCGACCGTCGTTCGGCGCGCACCCGCTGGAGCAGCTCGTCCAGAGAGGGTTCACCCTCCCCCGCAGTACCCGGCAGACGCCGGAGCAGCGTGGGAACCGACGCCGTCTCGTCGAGTTCGGCACGGCATCCGGCGCAGCCGGCGAGATGGGCTTCGACGGCGTTCCGGTCGTCGACGTCCAGACCGCCCAGGACGAAGGCCCCGAGCAGGAACCGGACCTCGTCGTGCTCGGGTGTCATCGACCGACCCCCATCTCCTCGAAGGCGTCACGCAGCGCGCGGATCGCATAGTAGGCACGGGACTTGACGGTGCCCTCTGGCAGTGCAAGGCGGGCTGCCGCCTCGCGTACCGACCTTCCCTCGTAGTACAGCTCTTGGACGACAGCCCGGTGCGCGGGCGAAATACGACCCAGTGCCTCCGCGACCACCCACTCCTCGATGGCCTGGCTCACGTCGTCGACGGCGGGGGCGGCCGCCACGACCTCGCCGCCGTCGTCGACGAGTGACGGCCGTCGCCGCTCGGCCCGCCAGGCGTCGGTGATGACGTTTCTGGCGATCGTGAACAGGTACGAGCGAACTCCGTCGGGCCGAAGCGACACGTTGCGGGATCGCACGCCGCTGGGCCAGCCCTGACCGCGCAAAGTGAGCAGCAGCTCACCGGTGCCGACCTCGCCGCGGTCATGGCCGGTCGGTGACCCCACATCGACCGGTCCTGATCCGGTCCTGACAAGCTTTCGGACGTTCTGCCCCTACTTGCCGAGGAGCGCCGGCGATGCAGGAACCGACATCGGAGCCCGACGGTACGGACCGGACCAGGCCGGTCTGCGGGAACGAATCCGGTGGCGAGCCGGCGGTGTCCCGTCCGGCCGATGATCCTCCGGGTGGGCCGTCCTTGGCTGAGGTGGAAGATCCGCGTCAGGACCTGTCCTCGCCGCCGGGGACCGACGACGAGACGGGGCGCGGCGGCTACCTGCATCCATCCGAGGGGTATCCGCTCGGCGAGGACGAGCGCGCCCAGCCGTCGGTCGTCCCGCCAGCGAGCCCGGGGCCGGATGCGTCCGATCCTGTCGGCGGGGCCGCCGTGGGCCCGGGATCGGGTCCCAGCCGGCGCCGTAACGTTCTGCTTGTGGTGGCGGCCTGCGTGGCCGCTCTGATCATCGCGGTTCCGGTGGTCGTCTGGACCTCGTCGGGGTCGAACGGTTCGGGGTCGGCGGGTGGAAATCTCCGTGACGCGGACGGGGAGATCGTGGAGGGGCCGAAGGGGGTCCGTCCGGAACAGGACACGGTGGGATCCGCGTCCCAGCAAGTCGGCGTGGCAGGCAGCTCCGTGGCACCGGTCACCCCGGAGGCCGGCGGGGAACCGTCGAGGCAGGTGCCCACCTCGGGTCCCGGTGGTTCGGGGTCCAAGCCCGACGGTTCGGGGTCGCTCGCGCCCGCCGACGCGCCCGCGCCGACGGTTCCGCCCGCGTCCCAGGGTGCGCGGGCCCCCGCGCCTCCGGCCGCGCCGGCTCCCGCTCCGGCACCTGCGCCTACGTCCGCACCCGCACCCGCACCCGCACCGAATCCGAATCCGTACTCGGCGACGCAGGTGTGTGGGTCGGGGTATTCGCAGATCGACCGGCATTCTCTGGCGGGTGACACGGCAGTGATCTATCTGCTGTACAATGGTAGTCGGAACTGTGTGGTGACGTTGAAGTCGGGGTCGGGTGTGGGGGTGGCCGAGTCGATGGGTGCGTGGGTGCAGGTGGAAGGTAGTTCGGCGCGGCAGTCTGATTCGGGCAGTTTTCAGTACTACGCGGGGCCGGTGTACGTATACGCGCCGGGGAAGTGTGTGAAGTGGGGCGGTAGTTACGCTGGCTCGTCCTGGGGGAGCGGCTGGGAGCACTGCGGCTGAGACCGCCACGGCCGGGACTGCAGGCCGACTGGACCCGGACCCATCCGGCCGGCCGGCCTGACCGGACCGCACCCGGTCGTCACAGCCCGATGAGCCGGGCGATCTCACGCATCTGATAGCGAAGTACGTCTCCCTGGCCTCGACGAGGGTGTTCAGCCGGCCGAAGAGCTCGAAGTTCACCGCGCCGAACAGGTGAATCCAACCGATGACGCCCCGCGCCAGCATGGATACGGGCAGCTCGGGGGTTCACCCGGCCGTTCGTCCTCGACTCGACCGCCACCATCGCCGTCTTCGGGCGCACCCCGAGGCCGGTCGACGAGGCGCTCTGCGAGGCGGCGCGGCACCTGCGCTGCTGAGGGCAGCACGCGAAGTCGGGGGGCAACGCCCGCGGATGGCGTGAGCCCCGATCGTGATGTTGGGGTCGTCGGTTGCAGACGGTGGCTCTTTGGAGGGCTTCGCCCCCTGTCTATGGGCGGCGTGAACGGAACGGCCAGGGTCTCCGGCCCTCGGGAGTTACTCAGAACCACGTCTATCCGGTGGAGACGGCAAGTCTCGCCAACGTTCCACCGAGGTTCCACTGCCGTTCAGTCCGAGAGTCGTCATACCTCGGACAACCTCCAGTGGTAGGGGGCGCTGGCACGCCATGCTCGCCGACGCGTCGCCAGCCCGCACCTCGCAAACGTCCTGACTATGGTCGTAGTTCATGGATCGCTTTGCTCCTGAGCGTCATTGGATCGACTGGCACCGGCAGTACGAGGTCACGGGATCGTCTTTGCGTCGCCGCCTCGCTATCGTCCAGCGGCGCATCCGGCAGACGCTGGACAAGCAGCCAAGAGGAGAGATCCGCGTTTTGAGCATGTGCGCCGGCCAAGGCCGCGACATCCTCGGCGTACTGGCTGATCATGAGCGTCGCGACGATGTAGCGGTCAGACTGGCCGAACTCGATCCCGATCTTGCCGCCGACGCCGATCGCCAGGCGCGTTCCGCTGGACTGGAGGGTGTGGAAATCGTAGTGGGCGACGCTTCGAGCACGAGCGTGTACGAGGGTGTCGCCCCGGCAGACCTAGCCCTGGTCTGCGGGGTGTTCGGGAATCTCAGCGACGCGGATGTACGGCACACCGTCGAGCAACTACCGCGACTGCTCCGGCCAGCCGGGACCGTGATCTGGACACGTCATCGCCGTTCACCCGATCTCACTCCCTCTGTGCGGACCTGGTTCGCCGACGCAGGGTTCGAGGAGGTGGGGTTCGACATGGAAGAGGGTTTCCTTATCGGTGTCGGAACCCATCGGCTGGTTGGCCCTACGCTGCCTTACCTGCCGAAGATTCGGCTGTTCGAGTTCATCGGTGATGGCGAAGACGCCCACCGATAGCAAGATTGCGCGCATCGCTCGGAAGGGCCGTCAGGTTTAGCGACCCCTGTAGCAACGGGCACGGACGTCCACAGACAACGGTGGACGTCCGTGGACATGCGGAGCTGTGACAGGACGTATGTCGCTGAGCGTATTCCGTGCCTTCTAAGTACCACGTCCCACCTGCACACCCTGCCGGGCACCCACGTACCCCGTGACCTGCGATTTCAGAGCAGGGACCAGCCAGCCATCCGGCGCACAGCGCTCTGAGACCTGATAACTTGCGTCGCTCGGCCAACTGGCTATGACGCTGGAAGGAGTGTCCGCCCGTCGTCGGACACTCCTATACCAGCTCGTGAGTAGGCCGGCTGCCCGCAGGCGGGGCTGCGGCTACGGGCCCGGGGTGGTGACGGCCTGCGTGATCGGGGCCAGCAGCGCGGCGGCGCGGTCGACGGCGGCCGGGCCAAGCACATCCCACACCGGGCTCGCGAGGCGATCCGTCGTCGCCTCCAACTCGTCGGCAGCGGCCAGGGAGGCCGCGGTCGGCGCGTCCTCGGTGTCGAGCCAGCCACGGGCCCGCAGCCGGTCGGCCGCGGCCGTCCACTCATCCTCGGTCCAGCCCCGGATCCGCTGGTAGAAGGCGCGGTCGGGGCCGCCCCGGCTGGTCCGCCAGACGAGACTCTCCAGGCCGTCGACACCGGCGGTGACCAGCGCGGCGACGTGCCCATCGCCACGGTGCTCCCGCAGGATGGTGGCCGCCTGCCAGACGGTGCCGAGCGGGTCGTCGGGCCAGGGCAGTGCGGCGTTCGCGGCGCCCAGCACCCGGCCGGCGACTGACACGCGCTCGGCCGCCGAGCGCAGCAGCGTGGCCAGTTCAGTCAGCTCGTCCGCGTCGGTCGCCGCGACAAGCGGAGCAAGTGCCGCGCGGGCGCCGTCGAGCCGGACGGCCAGCGCCTTCTCCGGGGGGATCCTGGTCCAGACCTCCGGCAGTACCCTGGCCACCATCACGGGCGAGTACCCGAAGAAGGCCGCGACGACCGGCCCGGCCTCGACCGGCCCCAGCGGTGCCGTCCGGCCGGCGAAGTAGGCCCGCCACGGGCTGCGCAGCCCGGCGTCCGCCCACACCGCCAGACTGGCCGGCGCGGAGAAGCTGACCGCGTGTACCGGTTCGAACAACTGCCACATTCTCCGCGCCACGTTCATCTCGGCCATGGGCCAACACAATCCCGCCCGTCAGGGCGGGGTCAAGAAGTGTGATGCCGGCCCGGGCCCCTCCCGGCCGGCATCACACGGAGTTCAGGACGGGTCCGGTCTCAGAACTTGGCATGGTGCGCCGGTGTCCGCGCCGGCCGGTCGCGCGGCGCCGACGGTCATCACGTGATGACGCCCCGTTGTGCCGGCCGGGTGCCCGACACCCTGCCCCGGACAGCGATCTTCTGGCCACGCCAAGGGCGACGGAGCCTCTCACCGCCAACCAGGAAACCAGGAAACCAGACTGATGTTCTGGTGGTTTCCCTAGCGTGCCGGCGGCGGTCCGCGCGTATGTTCGGCTCTGTCGTTCAGTTTACGGTCCGCCTCGCGCCGAATTTTCCACATCACGGCATAGCGTTCAGGAAGTAACCGGTTTTCCAGTCCATCCAGGGAGCCAGTTGTGACAATCGCGCGGCGAATCGTCGATGTTGACCGGGGGCGGCATGGTATGACGCGCCCGGGTTTCTGGTGGCGTGCCCCGCGCGTGGAGCATGGGCGTCACCCGCGTGAGGGAAGCGACGGGAGAGCACGGGGGCGGGGCGCGGCGGGCCGCGGTGACAGCATTGACGTTCCCATTCGGCCGCTTACTCCGATGGACGCACTCATACTCGGATACCAGCGAGCATTCCCGAAGACGCCGCTGGCGGTCGGCTGCCTGTTGGTCGCCGACGGCCCCGTGCCAGGAGTCCAGGCGTTGCGCGAGCTTGTCGCGGACCGGGCGCACGACTTTCCTTCGCTGACCCATCGGATCGCCTCGGCCGGGCGGGGCCGGCCGGTCTGGGTGGCGGACCCCGATTTCGACCCAGCCCGGCACGTTCACGAGTACCGGCTCCCCGCAGAGTCGGGGCTCGCCGGACTGCGCGAGGCGGTGGGGCGGCTGTCAGCGGTCGAGATCTCGTTGGACGCTCCGCCGTGGCAGCTCTGGTTGCTCCACGGCCCCCGCCGCGACGGCTTCACCCTGCTGTACCGCGCCAGCCACGTGTGGATAGACGGGACGGCACTGAACGTGGTGCTGGAAAAGCTGTTCGGCCTGTCCGACCCAGGATCGGAGCGCGAACCTCTGCGGGTGTCGCGGGATCGCCGGCCCGGCCCCCGAGCCGTCTGTCGGGCCGCCGCTCACTCACTCGGATGGCTTACCCGGACGTCCACGATCGGCCCGCTCTCGGCGGCACCCACGGGATACCCGCACCACACCTGGCTGGAGGTGGACTTGGCCAGGCTACGGGCGATCAGCCGCGCCTACGAGGTGACCGTGAACGACGTCTTCCTGGCCGCGCTCGCCGGCGCTCTGCGTGCCTGGCCCCGCCCCGGCTCCGATCGGCCCGGCCGGCTCCGGGGCCAGATGCACGCCGCGATGCCGGTCAGTACCCGCCGTGCGGCCGAGCGGGACCACATGAGCAACTACCTGACCACCGTACGGATCACGCTGCCTTACGGTGAGGCGTTGGTCCACCGGCGCGTGGAGGCGATCCACCGGCAGACCGTCCGACACAAGCGGGGCGGGACTCCGGGCGTCGCGGAACGTCTCTTCCTCTGGACGATTCCCGCGCCGTTGCGACCGGCCGTGCTGTCCACCGGGATCATGTCCCACGTCTTCGCGCTGACCGCGTCCAACCCGGGCGGACTGTCCGGTCCGCTTGAGATCCTCGGTCGACGAGTCACCGCCGCCGTGCCCACCCCTCCGCTCCCCGCAGGCCAACGCCTGGCGGTCCTGCTCGGCGGGCTCGACGGGCAGGCGTGCATCGGTTTCACGATGGACGGGTCGGTGCGGGACGGGGCGCGGCTGCCGGAACTCGTCGAGGCCGAACTGGACGCGCTCGAGGCAGCGGCCGGCCTCCGCCACGGCCCGGTCCGGAGCCCGGCCGAGACCACGTGTTCGGCTGATCTCGTGGCGACGATGCCGATGGACTCGTCCGTCGACGATGGACTCGTCCGTCGCGGACCTCGCCGACACACGGGTTCGGTGCAGGTCGATCCCTTCCAGGGCCGCCCGATCGTCCAGCGGCCCGGATACCCCGACCGGCACGGTCAGCGCCAGCAGCTCCAGTCGCTTGTACAGCTCCTCGCGCGCCGCGGCCTCGCCACACGTCCCGGCGAGGTTTACCAGCCAGACCAGCCCACTCCCGACATGACACACCGAAGTTGATCATCTTTGTGTGGGACGCGGTCCAGGGCCTTCCGCCGGCACACCCGTCACCTACCAGGCGAGACCGTTGGGGTTGCCCCTGTTCACAGCCGTTGGGAGACGAGAGGTCTGCCCGGAACCGAGGTCGACACGGTAGTAGTCGGCGCCGGCGTCGCTGACCATCAGCAGCTGTCCGCTGGGGTCGAGTGCCAGTGAGCTGGCGTTCCAGCCTGTGGTGAGCGAGTAGTCATGGCTCAGCTCCAGCAGGACGCGCAGTTGACGCCCGGTGGCTGCGTCGAGCTCGATGACGCGTTTCGTCAGGTACGGATTCTGACCGCGCCGGGTGACCACGGCGTAGACGCGGGTGCTGTTCGCATTGAGCGTCAACTCGGACATCGCCTCGAAGGCCGGCTGCGCGCCACTGGTGACGCGGTGAGAGCTGGCGCGCAGGTCACTGCTGCCCTGGCTGGTGTCGAGGATCCATATGCCGTCCTGGTCCGAGGGCTTGTTGCGGAAGGTCTGCGTCTCGCCGCTGTTGACGTTCACGATGGTGATGCCGGCGGTGAGACCCGTCGTGCCCGCGACCATGCCGTCGAGGGCAAGGCGGCTCCCGTCCGGTGACACCGCGAACGCGGTGAACCGCGGTTCCCCGCGGGGGTTGATCGGGGTGAGCGATTCCACCTTTCCGTCCGCGCTGACGACCAGCGCAGCCAAACCTGATCCTGGCTACAGGGAACCGTCAGAGTAACGATCACGGAGGGCCTACGCGCGGGAACGGTCTCGGACGACCCGTCACTCATCGTGCGGAAAATCCAAGGATCACCGCGGTAGCCGACCTGTCGCCATATGCCCGTCCTGCCGCCTGTAACACCCTTGCGCGGCATCCGCGACCTCGAAATAAATGTCATTCTTTAGTCCCTCGCCCGGTCGTCTCGCCGGGCGCCGGCGTCCCACTCGGGCCATAGTTACCTGTAGCGATGGAATGCGCCCGCCAGGTCGTCGATGCTGGAACGAAAGCCGGCGGAGTTGAGGCCAGCGGTGAGTCGGACCGGCGGGGGATCGCGATCAGTACTGCGGGCCCGAAGAACGGAAGGAGCGGAAGGCGATGAGAGCAGTCGTGTGGCACGGCGTGGGCGACATCCGCCTTGACACCGTCACCGAACCGAAGATCGAACAGCCGACCGATGCCGTCGTTCGCATCACCACCGCGGCGATCTGTGGCACGGATCTTCATTTCGTCCGGGGCACAGTACCGGGGATGAAGCCGGGCCTCATCATCGGGCACGAAGGGGTCGGCGTGGTCGAAGAGGTCGGCCGGAGCGTCCGCAACTTCAGGCGCGGCGATCGGGTGCTGCTGTCCGCCGTCCTCGGGTGCGGCTCCTGCACCTACTGCCGCAGCGGCTATTTCGCCCAATGTGACGACATCAACCCGTACGGCCGCAGGACCGGATCCGCCTTCTACGGCGCTCCGAGGGACAATGGCTCGTTCGACGGGTTGCAGGCCGAGTACGCCCGCGTACCCTACGCCCACACCAATCTGTTCCGGCTGCCAGACTCGATCTCCGATGATCAGGCGATCCCGCTGTCGGACATCTACCCCACCGGATACTTCGGCGCGGTCATCGCGGAAGTATCGGATGGCGACGTGGTGGCGGTCTGGGGCTGCGGGCCGGTGGGACAGTTCGCCGTTCTGTCCTCATTCCAGCGCGGCGCCGCGCGGGTGATCGCGATCGATGGTCACGCCGACCGACTCGACCGTGCCCAGGCGCTCGGAGCCGAGGTGGTCAACTTCAACGAAGAGGACCCTGTCGAGGCAATCCTGGATCTGACACGCGGTATCGGTCCCGACCGGGCCATCGACGCCGTGGGGGTGGACGCGGAAAGCCCGAAGTCCGGCCCCGCCGCCGCCCGCGCCCGCGAACAGGACGATCAGCACCGCGAGGAACTGCGTCAGATCGCCCCCGAGACTCACGCGCACAACGGACACTGGAAGCCTGGCGACGCGCCGACGCAGGCCCACTCCTGGGCAGTCGAGAGCCTGGCCAAGGCAGGCACGCTGGGCATCATCGGGGTATATCCGCCGACCGACAGGTTCTTCCCGATCGGCACCGCGATGAACAAGAACCTCACCATCAACATGGGAAACGGCAACCATCCGCGGTACATCCCGAAGCTGCTGGACATGGTGGAGTCGGGAGTGGTGCACCCACAGAAAATGGTCACCCAGCATGAGCCGATGCGGGACGTGCTCGCCGCCTACGAGGAGTTCGACCTGCGCCGTCCTGGCTGGCTCAAGGTGGCCCTGGACCTGACCAGCTAACACGGAAAAGCCGCCGCCACGGGTATGAAAACGGCCGGCGCCGATCGGCGGTGCCCACGGCGCTTCCAAGGGGCGCTGGAGCTGCTCACCCGGTCCTGTCGTCGCTTTCCTGGCGACACCGGTCAGCTCCTGTCAGCCTCGTCGAGAAACTGCGCCCGTGGTGGGCCGTCCGGGGCTCGAACCCGGACGCACCCACCCATGCGGGCGACATCACCCTAAGCGGCCGGACACCCACCGTTCCCTTCCGGTAACTGCCTAGCAGGGCGGTCGACGATTCAGCCGGCCTCGAGAAGGTCCTGGAGCTCGGTGAGGGCGGTCCGCAGATGTCCGGCGAAGGAGTGCATCTGCTCAGCCACCACGCTCGGGGTGCTCAGGTAGACGTTGAAGCGGTCCGGCAGCAGCACGTAGGCGATCCCGATGCACCTGTTACTGGTTGATCCGAATCCGAAGTACTGGATGTGGGTGGACGGCGCCGAGCTCGTGCTCAGGTAGTCGTCCCGGGTGACCAGCCAGCCGGGGGTGTCGAACAGGTCGAGATGCTCGGTGATCCCCAGCTCCTCGCCGCGACGGGCCTGGATGAACTGGAGTTCCCAGAGGTGCTGCTCCGGGGCCCGTCCCGCCTGGCAGTCCCGCGCCCGCGTGACGTGGGCGTCGGCCGCGGCCCGCAGCGCGGCCAGCCGGGTGGCGGCGTCGGCGGCCGGGTCGTCCATCACCCGGACGAACGCCTGGATCTCCGGCGTGATGACCCGCATCGCCTCTGTGCGACCGCGCCGGTACTGCCGGGTCGCGATCGACTCGTAGGTGGCGCCGACCAGGCCCTTCGAGCGGTTGTGCGCCAGCTGGTAGGCGAGCTGGACGAACGCGTCCGGCGAGATCCGCAGGCTCTTCGCCCGGTTGGAGCCGAAGTCGTCGAACGACAGCGTGGCCGTGGCCGTGGCGGCGGCGTAGGCGCTGAACGCTTCGCCCGCGGCAAGCACGTCCGCGCGCAGGTCGTCGTCCAGTGTGAACGTGACCGGCCGGACGGCGGGCACGCCCTGGGAGCGGGCGCCCGACCGGGCCGAGTGCTCGACCGCCGGAGCGCCGAGCATGTCGTCGACCAGGCTCAGCACGGTCGTCCCGTCCAGGCCGCAGTGCTCGATGTTGATACCGGCGCTGCCGTCCGCGAAGACGATGAGGGACACCGACTTGTCGAACCAGCGGTTGCCGCAGTCGCCGTGGAGAAGGTTGTCGCACGCGTCCTTGGCATCGGCGGGCGTGAGGTCGTCGAGGCAGAGGCAGAACAGCGCGGTCTCGACGGTGTCGAGGGCAGTCACGTTGCCCGGGTCGCAGGCGAGCAGCGAGTCCCTGCTCGCCGCCCAGGCCGCACGTGCCTTGGTGGTGAGCCGGCCGACCGACGTCTCCGGAGCGGCGCGCTCCGCCCCCGCCTTCAGGATCGCGTCCAGGCCGCCCTCGAGATCGTCGAGCGTGTGCGGATGCCCCTCGGGGCCCACCACGTCCATCCGGAACAGGTGGCCGCGGTGGAGGACGACGATGTGGCGTGCGGTGGAGGGGCCCGGTGACGGCTCGCTGTACGGGGTGCGGACGGTGTCCTGCACCTGCCCGGGGATACGGGTCGTAGAGAACAGGAACCGGTTCTGGTCCATCGACAGCGCCTGGCCGCGCTGGATGATCGGCTCGATCGCCTCCGCGTCGAGGCGCAGCTTGTAGTCCAGCGCCGAGGCGATCAGCCCCGCGGCCCGGGCTGTCTGACCGGCGTCGGACTCCTCGAAGAGGAAGATGAAGTTCGCGTTGAGGGCGATGCGGTCACGCCGCCCCAGGTAGCGCGAGGCCCAGAAGGCGTCGAGCCAGCTGTGCACGCCGGGGGTGGCGTCGTAGCGCTCCAGCTCGGCGTGCAGGGCACGGCCCGGACCGCCTGGGCGGGCGAACGCGGCGAGCGCCGTCTCGGTGGCTGCCAGCTCGTCCGGGGTCAGCAACGGTGAGCACCACTGCAGGAACCGGGCGCAGGTGTCGTCCAGAGTGGGCAGCGGCACCCGCGGGAGCCGGTCGTCGTTGACGAACGTACCGGTGTTCGACCATTGCGGTCCGGCCTCGGATGCCACGGGGCTCGGCTGCCGGAGGCCAGCTGCCGTGGCCTCGGGCGCGTCGCTGCTCGGTGACGGGGCGTTCGGCGTCATTCGTGACCTCGGGGGGCGTGGGACGGGTGGCCCGACGGCCGTCGGGCTCCTGCTGATGACGGAACTGGCGCCGGGGATGCCCGGAGTGCCGGTACTCGCGATACTCGCGGCAGAAGTGCTGGCGGTAGCCGCGGCGGAGGCGGAGGCGGTAGTCGCGGCGGAGGCGCTGGCGGCGTGTGCGGCGAAGCTGCCGCGGGGGCGTGACACGTACAGCTGGGCGTACATCCAACCGTCGCTCTCCAGGCCGTGCGGGTCGATGCCCACCGTGGCGAGACTGTCCAGCACGAGCTGCTGTTCCTGCGCCGAGGCGAATCTGCGCTGGCGGAACATGCGGTCGAGCCTGACGGTCTCGTATCCCCTCTCCGCGAGGCTCGCCCCGATGGCGTCGAACGGGAACATCCGCAGTACGAAGTGCGCCATCCACGGTCGCTTTCCGTCAGCCGCCTCGATGGCGTCGAGAACCCGGGAGATGGTTCGTTCGCCAACATAGCCGAGACAGCCGGTCGAGATGACGAGATCGGTGCCGGCAAGCTGCCGTCGCTGCCGTTCGGTGGGATCCGCGGCCTCCAGGTCGGCGTGCACGGCATCGTCGAGAAAGCCTGCCGCGAGAGCGTAGGAGAGGGCCTCGTTCGACACGTCGAGACCCACGAACACCGCGCCGGTCGGCAGGGAGCCACCCGAACGCCCGTTGGAGCTCAGAGGCCCGGAAGTGGGTGGCGGGGACACTCTGGTGGAACGGACAAGTTCGCGGTCGCGGGCCAGCAGCTCGTCACGGGTGTAGCCGTGGGCCTCGGGTGCACCGTAGCGCTCGTACAGGTGCTCGAGGGTAACCCCGCAGCGCAGCAGTGCCGCGTTGATCCCGTAGGACGAACCGATGTCGAGGATCTTCAGTGGCGACGGGTGACGGCCGGGAGGATCGCCGGGCATCGGGCGGCCTGCTGCCCGGTAGTCGGCCACGGTCTCGACGAAGTACGGCCTGGCGATTTGGGGGACCTGATAGGCGAGCGTACGCAGCGTCGTGAAATATGCCCGTGGATCAGGCTGGTCGTAGATGTGATCCAGTGAGACTTTGCCAGTGGCATCGAAATGCACAGGTCAGGCTCCTGCAGGTCATGGTCGGGACCGGACTCGCCCTCGCGAGGCCGGCTCTGGGATACCAGTTCCCATGAACGCGGACCAGCCGATCAGCACGCCGACGCCGCGCCGGCGGGTCGAGGGCCACGGGCGTGGTCGGCCTGCGCGATCGGACCGCCGGCTCAATCGCCGGCTCAGTCGAGCAGGCTGTCGCCCCGTACGCGAGCCGCCTGCCCGGCGGCCTCGAGATGTTCGGGCAGTACCCGGCCGAACAGCTGCCTCGTGCGCGCTACGCTACCGATGACACCGGGACGCTCGCAGTAGGCGAAGATCGCCGAATGACGGGCGGTGCCCCCCTGCACCGGGCTGACCCGGTGCAGCGAGAAGCGACCCCGGAACAGCTGGAGATCGCCGGGACGGAGCATGAGGCGCCGTGTCCGCCGGTCATCCCGACCGGTGAGGACGTCACACACGGCCTCGAGGTTCTCGGCCTCGGCGGACCGGATGTCGGGACAGTACTCGAAGACCCCGCCTGCCTCCGACTCCTGGATCAGCAGGCTCAGCGAGAACTCGTTGGTGTCGAAGTGCCAGGGGTGCTCGTCTCCGGGCCGGATGACGTTGAGGCACAGCTGGGCCAGCGGGTCCGCCAGCTCGTACAGGCGACCAAGCCCGCAGCAGGCAGCCACGAACCGCCGAAACGACTCGTTGGAATACAACCGCCGTATGCCCACACCGTCGGGGACGAGATCGGCCGCGACGAACGCGTTTCCGCGCCGCATGGTGATACGCCCGGGATGACCTTCGGGAAGCGGCGTCCCCATGTCGATGTTGTATGCGTTGACCGTCTCGGCCTGGTAGTACGCCGACGGAGCAAGCTCAGCGCATTCGGCGCGCAGGGCCTCACGGGCATCGGGGCGAACGAATTCAGCGAGGACGCTGCAACCCGTTGCCTCCAGCTCTCGACGGACTCTGGCCGCCAGGTCGTGCCAGGCCGCACTCGCCGGATGCGCGAGAGGATAACGGTCGGTGTCGACCAGGTCATCCAGACCATCGAGCGCGGTGGCGACGCTGGGTCCACTGGAGCACCCAGGTCCGCCGGGGCTTTCACGCACGGCGACGTATCCAGCTGCGGTGGCGCGCCCAGGCCCGATGACACGTTGAGGAACACTGACACGTTCAGCAGCAGTGACGCTGTTGGGCACGGCGCTGTCCACGGGCCCGGGCATACCCGGCAGAAGGCCCTGGCCCGTGGATCCCGCCGCATCATCGCCGCAGGTCAGAAGGCTGTCTGATCCAGCAGGGCAGGCCGCACCGCGCGCTGCAGCAGTTCTCGAGCGGCTCACGAGATCCTCCCTACGCCGGGCGTGCGCACCTCACCATGGCGCGCCTGACTGGGTTTCCGAACATTCTTGCCTCGGCTACCAGCACATGAACATGCCTGTGATATCCGACACTTTCATGTTCTTTCTACGCTCAGGGCTGGTAATCGGGCTTCCTTCTCAGTGCCAATTTCCTCCCTTCCGGACGTGTGGGATGCCAGACCTGGACCGTCGGCGTTGAGTCGGGCTTTCAGGCGCAATGCCGTTGAGTTGCGGGTCTGACAGGGGTCCGACCGCCCGGATGATCTGCACAGTTTCGGCCGGGCGGCGGATGGGTGGAGGAGGCCGTGGTCGTTGGGGGTTCCACGACAGGAAACGGGACATCTTCCGTTTGGCCTGCCGGACCACGCAGCGGAGCCGACGCACAGGGTTGATCTCTTCCTGAAGCTCACGGGTAAGGTGAGCGAGTTCAGCCGTGAGATGATCAGAGGGGAAAGCCCCGGGCACAGGGGCGACACTGCGCCAGGCCACCCGTAGGGCGGCCGCGGCGGACGCCCTGGCGGGATCCAGCGGCTCGCCGCGGTTCACCACCGCGGCGTGCATCAGGACCCGCAGCCCGCGGTGTAGACCGCCAGGTGCGCGAAGATCTCCTGGAACACCAGCTCCGGGCTCTTGCTCCCAGCTGCAGCGGGCACGCGCCGACCGGCGCCGGACCGCACGGCGTAGCGGCATCCAGAAGCGGCGCAGGTTGTCCGGTTCGATCGGAGTCCCGATCTTCGTCGTGAACACGTGGCCGGTCTGCACTCAGGCGTCACCGGCAGCGTGCGTTCGGAGTCCTCCGTCTTCGGCGGGCACAGCCGCAGCTCCCCGCCGACCCGCAGCAGCGTGTGACGAACGGTCAGCGTCTCCCGCTCGGAGTCGAGGTCCGACCACTGGAGACCGAGCAGCTCCCCGCGCCTCATCCCGAGGGACAGCGCCAGGACCAGCAGCGCGTACAACCCGTCGAGGAGCTGATGCGCCTGCTCGACGGTCAGACCGCGGTCGACGTTGTAGCGCGGAGTCGAGACCTGCACCAGCTTCGCGACGTTCCGCCGGACCAGCTCCTCCCGCACCGCCGCCTGGAGCGCGTTACGCAACACCGCATGCACGACCTGAACCTGACGCTTCGACGGCAGCCGCCGGCAGCACCGGCCGACCGCACAGCAACGCCGCTCCCCCTCCGGTCGTGCCTTGTCCACCCCCCGCACGCAGCACCGGCAGGTGCTCTCCGTCCGCCGGACGAACTGCCGAACGTCCGCGCCGGTCAACCTGTTCAGCCGCTTCCTCCCGAGACCCGGGACGAGGTAGATCCGAACCGCCTTCTCATAGGTCACGTACGTGTTCGGCTGACGGTTCGGTTTCACCGTCTGAGCAAGCCACACCGTCAGGTACCACTCGACCGTCCACCCCGTGGCATCCGCCGGGATTCCCTGATCCGAGTTGGCCTGAAGCTCGGTCAGCCTGCCGCGGACGATCTCCTCCGACTTGCCGTAGACCGGCCGCCGCTTCGTCGTGCCATCCGGCCTCAGGACGTAGGCCGCGCCGCCAACAGAGCCCGAGACTGCCGAAATACTCGTTTTATGATCAAGCAGCGGTGCGGACCGCACCGCGAGGTCCGAGATCTCGGAAGCCTCGCCGGCAGTACGGTCGGGGGAACCAGCTGGAGCACGCTACGGCAGAAGTCGAGCGGCGCGCGGTGCACGCCGGTGGGCGGCCGGAGAATGAGAGCAGAGGGCACGCCAGTGCACTGCCGGGAGACAGCGCCAGGGCGCCGCGCTCCCCGGGCAGCCCGACCCGCAGCCTGCCAGCGGCGAGACCGTCTGTGGCCGATCCACACACCCGAATCTGGGTCCTGTGTGGAACTACGAGAGCGAACCCCGCTATTCCGGACTTTCCTGACGAGAGTAGACGCCGAGAGACGAACGGGGCCGACTTCGTAAGGTAAAGGTTAGGGGCTCGAGTCCTCGTCTCCGACGTCACCTTTAGGTCCTTCCTTTTCTTCCTCTCCGTCGATCAAGGGTGAAGCGGGGTGTCGACGTGACCCGTTGACGCCACCCAGAGAGGCTCGCACAGATATGAACGGCCGGACAGGGGAGAGGGGGTGGCCATGGCGGCAGACGAACAGAAATTCGACAAGATCATGGTGGATCGGTCGGAGGGGTTCGGCGAGCGGCTGCTGGGTGTGTTGCTGGATCGCGCTCACGAGATGCCGCCGCAGCTGATCGCCCCCCTGGTAGCGGAAGAGATCGGCAGGATCGGTGGGCGGGACATCTCTATCCTTCTGCAGGACTATGAGCAGCTGGTGCTGACGCCGCTGCCGGGCAGGAGCCTCACGGTCGGGGAGCCTGAGCCGATCGACGGCTCCCCGGCCGGCACGGCATTCCTGCGCGCGATGACCGTCGAACAGCCGCAAGACGGCGGTATACGGATGTTCCTGCCTCTGCTGGACGGTAGCGACCAGGTGGGCGTGCTGGCCCTCACCCTCGACACCGTCGATGATGATGACCGGCGGTTGCTGCGGCGGCTCGCCGGCCTCGTCGCCGACATGCTGGTCACCAAAAGCAGCTACACCGACCAGTTCTTCCAGGCCCGGCGTCGCGAACCGATGAGTGTGGCCGCGGAAATCCAATGGTCACTGTTGCCCCCGCTGACCATGATCACCCCGCAGGTCGCGGTAGCCGGTGTCCTTGAACCCGCCTACGACATCGCAGGCGACAGCTTCGACTACGCTCTCAACGATGACATCCTGCACGTGGCCGTTATCGACGCGATGGGTCACAGTCTGGACGCCGCAGTGCTGGCAACGGTCGCGATCGGTGCCTACCGGCACGCCAGACGTGCCGACATCGGGCTTGCCGAGCTGTACATGTTCATGGACGCAGCCATCCACAGGCAGTTCGGACCCGACCATTTCGTCACCGCACAGATGATGCGTTTGGATATCGGAACTGGTCATCTACAATGGGTCAATGCGGGTCATCCGGCAGCGCTACTGATCCGCGACCATAGGGTTATCCAGGCGCTGGAGAGCCCGGGAACCCTGCCGGTCGGATTCGGTGGTGACATACCGCAGGTCAGTGAGCAGACGCTCTTGCGCGGCGACCGGGTGCTGTTCTTCACCGATGGCCTCGTCGAGGAGCACGAAAAGGGCGGAGAACAATTCGGCGAAGAACGCCTGATCAACTTTATTGAGAATATCCGGGGTAAAAGCATCCGGGAGATGGTCCGAGATCTGTCCCATGCACTGATGCGGGAAAGGAGCGGAATCACGACCGACGACGCGACTCTCTTCCTGATCGAGTGGCGCGGGGGCACCGCCGACCATCTCGCCCGCATAGATATTTAACCAGGAAGACGTTGATGGCGCCGATCGTCTCAGGTTCCGTCTCAATCGTGCGTGTCCGCGGCTGTTCGCGGCGATAGGGCAGCGTGCCCGACGCGCGAAACGAACGGCGACGGAGCGCGGTGAACCCGCCACCGCGGCACGAAAAAGCAGACAGTCGGAGCCGAGTCTCCGGTCCGGTCCGGTCCGACCGGCAGGCCGTGCCATTCGCGTGCCAGTAGCAACGTCGACAGAGGGCACAGGACCGCCGTCGACCTGGGCAGCGCCCCGTCCACGCCCTGGCAGGCGCCGCAGGCCGCACAGGTTTCCCGAGCTCGTGACGCGTGTAGGGCCGTGCTGCGAGTACAGCCATCCGTAAGGCCAAGCCCACGAACACCGGCGGACATGAGCGGAACCCGTCAGGGGGTTGTATCCGAGCCAGCTCCGCGTGGACGCAGTGCTGTCTACCGTCGCTGGCCGTCCAAGGACCTTTTCGTCTCCGACCTGGTGAAGGAACTGGCGGCGGGTGCCGTCCCGGGTATCGAACGGGACGAGATAGAGCTGTTCCGACGTGTCGTGCGCGCACACGAGGACGGGTTCAGCACGCCGCAGGGCCGGCAGGATCTGATTACCGAGCTGTTCCGCGAACTGGCTCTGCTCGACTTCGAGGTGCTCCGGACGTCGGCGGGGTGGCGGACCTACATCGCCTTGCACGCCACGTTCCTGAGCCTGCCCGACGGAGGGCTCCGTGAGGAGGTCCGCGAGGCTCTCGCCCAGTCCCAGCGCGACCATGTCGCTCGCGTCGCGCGATCCTGGGTGCAGCTCACCCAGGTGTTCGGCTACCGGCTGCGCCCTGAGCTGGAAGCCACGTTCGACACGATGGTGAACCTGTTCGACGCGACCCTTCGGGGGTTGTACCTCGTATCCCTCGCCACTCCGGACGTCGCCGAGCGGCGACTGAACGCACGCCCGTTCGGGGCTTCGGGCACGGAGGAATGGTCGCTTCCAGCGATGGGGCTCGCCAGTGTCGCGATGACCTTCCTGGAGCCCGACCCGACTGTTGTCTGGAGCGACGAACGGAGCACGGCGGTGCGTCAGGCACTGGCGCACTGGACGATTCCCGACACATAAGCCGCCATTCCCAGCCCAGGACGACCGAGGCGACAGGAGCCCCCATGGCGACCCCCGCAATCCGCGCGGTCGGTCTCGGTAAACGCTACGGTAAATTCCACGCACTGCGCGATCTTGATCTCGAGGTTGCTCCCGGCGAGGTCGTCGGCTGTCTGGGGCCCAACGGCGCGGGGAAGACCACGACGATCCGGCTGCTTCTCGGATTCGCGCACCCGACATCCGGACGTGCGGAGATCTTCGGGCACGACTGCCAGCGACGGAAGACACAGGCCCACCGTCATCTCGCCTACGTTCCGGGCGAGGCGAGCCTGTGGCCGGAACTGACCGGAGCCGAAACGCTGTACCTGCTGGGCCGAGTCCAGGGCCGGGTGGACGCCGCCTACCGCGACGAGCTTGTCGAACGGTTCAGCCTCGACCCGTCGAAGAAGGTGCGGGCCTACTCCAAGGGCAACCGGCAGAAGGTGCTGCTGATCGCCGCCCTGATGAGCCGCCCCGACCTGCTCGTGCTGGACGAGCCGACCAGCGGGCTGGACCCGTTGATGGAGCAGGCGTTCCGGCTCAGTGTCACGGAGGCCCGCGACGCGGGCCAGAGCGTGTTCCTCTCGTCGCACATCCTCAGCGAGGTCGAGGCCCTGTGCGACCGGGTCGGAATCCTGCGCGAAGGGCGGCTCGTCGAGATGGGAACGCTCGACCAGATGCGTCACCTCGCGGAGTTGGCCGTCGAGCTCACCTTCGACCGGCCGCCGCCCGACCTTGCCCGCGTACCGGGCGTGACCCGGGTCGTGGTGGACGGCCACCGAGCCCTGCTGGGGGTACGGGGGCCGATCCAGCCCCTCCTCGACGCCCTTTCCGGTACCAATGTCCAGGAATTCCTCAGCCGGGAGCCCTCCCTGGAGGAACTGTTCCTCGCCCACTACGGACCGGACGAAGCCGAACGCGACGAGGGGTCGCCGGAACAGCTGACGCGGCAGCGGGCATTGGCATGACGGTGCTGCCTCTCTCGGTGCCGCGTGGCGCGTGGCGCGTGGCGCGTGGCGCCCTGAGCCCGGCGGGCGGTGACGCACGCCTGGTCGTGGGCGGTCGGGTGGCCCGTGCCGCCGCCCGGTCAGGCGCGCTGTGGGGGTGCGTGTTCGGACTGTTCGTCGTCGTGCAGACCGTGGCGTTCACAGCGCAGTACGACACCCAGGCGGCCCGCGACCAGATGGCCGCCACCTACGGCACGGAGGGTGGCCTGACCGCGGTCCTGGGCCAGCCGGACGCGCTCAACACCGTCGCCGGCTGGGCGACCTGGCGCTTCGTGGGCATCCTGGGCCTGCTCGGGTCGGTGTGGGGAGTCCTGCTGGTGACCCGCCTGCTGCGCGGCGAGGAGGAGTCCGGACGCTGGGAACTGCTGCTGACCGGGCAGACAACCCCGCGCCGCGCGGCCGGTCAGGCGGCGACGATCGCCGCCGCCGTCCTGGGAATCGGGTACGCCCTGCGGATGGCCGCCAACACCGACCGCGGCCTGCACTGGCTCGGCTGGCTGAGCCCGCTGGGATGGGTGGAGCGAATCCGCCCGCTGAACGACCCGAACCCGGTCGCCGTGGTCCCCGTGCTCGCCCTGACCGTCGGGGCCACCGCCGCGGCGGTATGGCTGGCGGGGCGCAGAGACGCCGGGACGGCGATTCTCCCGGAGCGGCACGCCGGACCGCCGCGGGTGGCGCTGCTCGGCGGCCCGGTCAGGTTCGCGGTCCGCCAGACGCGGCTGGGCGCGGCCGGATGGCTATTCGCGATCGCGGCGTTCGCCGCCCTGTTCGGCGTGGTCGCCGACTCCTCGACGCAGGACGTCGACGGATCACGGGACATCGAGGAGGCGATCAGCCGACTCGGCGGGCACGGGTCACCGACCGCGGTCTACCTCGGGCTCATCTTCCTGGTCGTCTCGTTTCTGGTCGCGCTGATCGCCGCCGGCCAGGTCAGCACCCTGCGCGCCGAGGAGGCCGCCGGGCAGCTCGACGCCCTGCTGGTCCGTCCCGTCAGCCGGGCCCGGTGGCTCGCCGGACGCCTGGCGGTGTCCTGCCTCCTGCTCGGCTGCGCCGGCGTGGCCGCCGGCGGCGGCGCCTGGGTCGGTACCGCCGGCCAGAGCGACGGGATAGGCGCCGGGGATCTGGTGACGGCCGGGGTGAACATCGTCCCGCCCGGCCTGTTCCTGCTCGGCCTGGGCACCCTGGTCTTCGGTGGGTGGCCCCGCGCTACCCGGCCCGTTGTCTACGCCTACCTGACCTGGGCTTTTCTCATCGAGTTCTCCGGCGGCGCCGTGCGTCTCCATCACTGGCTGCTGGACACCTCCGTCTTCTTCGACGTGTCCCCCGCGCCGGCGGGTCCCCCGGACTGGTCGAGCGCCGCGGTCCTCAGCGGCCTCGGGATCGCGGGGGCCGTGCTCGGCGGCTTCCTCTTCCGCCGCCGAGACCTCCGCGCCGCGTGAGCGCCGAAGCCCCGGACCGTACCGCGAGCAAGCATGAAAGGCTCGACACGTGACAGTGTTGATCGTGGTGGAGTCGTGTTTCGGCAACACGACCGCGGTGGCTCATGCCGTCGCAGCCGGTCTGACTCGAACCGTCCCGCTGGAGACGGTCAGCGTCATCCACCCTGCCGAGGCTCCCGTGGCCCTGCCCGGCGACGTCCGGCTCCTGCTGGTCGGCGCCCCGACCCACGCCTTCTCACTTCCCCGGCCGCAGAGCCGTAGGGAGGCCGGAGAAAAAGGGGCGCAAGACGTCGACCTCCCCGGAGTTCGCGAGTGGATCGAGAGGGTGACACCGTCCAAGGATCTTCACGTCGTCACCTTCGATACCTCGATCAAGACCAGGTTCGTCCCTGGAACAGCGGCCAAGGCCTCGTCGAAAGCGCTGAAGAAACGAGGGTTCCGCCACGTCGACCGTGGACCAGGTTTCTTCGTCACCGCCACCGAAGGGCCCCTGGCGGACGGGGAACGCGAGCGGGCCGAGGCGTGGGGGATGCAGCTCGGCCGAGACCTGAACGGCTCGCCGGGCCGCACCGGCAACAGCACCGGCTGACCGCCACCATCCAGGTTCCGGGCCTCTGATGGGACGTACCGGGTCGCCGTGAGGCAGGCTCGGTGCTGGTAGCCGCTGGCAGCCACAAAGCGTCGGCTCAGCTCTCAGCGGGGGGGATGTTGGGGTTGAGCCGGAAGCGGTTTTCCGGGTCGTAGCTGCGCTTGACCTGTCGAAGGCGCTCGACGTTGCGTCCCCAGGCTCGTGCCCGGGCGGCGTCGTCGAGATCGGCGTCGCCGCCGAAGTTGAGGTAGGTGCCCGACGCGGCCCGCAGTGTGACGGCCTCGTCGTAGGCACCGCGCACCCAACGGATGTTCGCGTCGTCGTCGGCCGGGTCCAGCCAGTTTCCGTCGAGGCTCAGCATGTGCCGGGCGCTGCGATCGCCGAACGCGGTTTCCGTCGCCCCGACCCGCGACATGGCGCCTCCCAGGAGAGGCACGTGCACCAAGGTCGTCGGGTGCGGGCGGTCCTGGCCGACGCGGACCACGAACGCGGTCGCATCCTCGTCGAGTCGGTCCAGGTAGACGGACTTCCAGTAGCTCTGCAGCCCGCCCTTCGGGAAGAACGGGTCGAGGGAGGACTGCGCTGTCCGGTACGACAGCGCCTGGCTCATGTCGGCGAGCGGCGCGCCGAAATCGGCAAGCGCCCGACACGCCCGCTGACCCTCGTCCGGGTCGCCCGCGTACAAGGCGGCCGTGATGAACACGTCGCGGTTGTGTACAGCGGGCGGGAGTGCCGGCGACGCCGGCAGCGACCACATCATGGCACGGCTGGTGACCTCGTCGGGAACGGTGGACGTCCAGTCCCCCCAGCGGGGGAGCACCTCGGCAGCGGCGTCGATCGGGTAGACGACCATGCCGTTCCAGACGACCGGACCGAGCGGATAGGCCTCGAACTCGAAGGACACCACCACGCCGAAGTTGCCGCCCCCGCCCCGCAGCGCCCAGAACAGGTCCTCGCGCTCGGAGGCGCTACACCGCACGACGTCGCCGCTGGCCGTCACGACCTCGGCCGCACGCAGCGCATCGCAGGCCAGCCCGTACTTGCGGTGCAACCAGCCGATTCCGCCACCGAGCGTCAGACCAGCCACACCCGTGGTCGACACCACTCCCCCGGGTACCGCGAGCCCATGCAGCTGCGTCTCACGGTCGACGTCGCCCCAGGTCGCACCACCGGCCACCCGCACACGCCGCTGTTCCGGGTCGACCCAGACACCCCGCATCGCCGACAGGTCGATCATCAAGCTGTCGTCGGCCGTGGAGGTCCCGGCGATGCTGTGGCCGCCGCCGCGGACGGCGACGAGCAGGTTTCGCGTCGCGGCGAGGCGGACGGCGTCGACGACGTCGGCAGCCCCGGTACACCGGATGATCAGACCTGGCCTGCGGTCGAGCATGGCGTTCTGGATGACCCGCACGTCGTCGTACCCGACGTCGTCCGAGGTCAGAACCTGCCCGCGGAAGATCGCACGGATCTCCTCGACCGTCTCGTCCGAGAGCGTCTGCCGCTGGCCTTCCAGCGTGAGCACCTGTGCCGACATGGAGCGCTCCTCCCCCTTGCGCTCGCCGGTGTCCACTGGTGAGCACCGGTCTGCGTCACTCACCCCTACAGGGTCGCGCTACGACCGGGTCGTCGCAAAGCGTGCCGGTACAGCAACCAGGCGTTGCCGTCGCGGGTGGCAGGTCAGACCGCGACGATCTGATCGTCCTGCGTCATGGTGCCCACACACGCGACGAGGACGAGCCGGCCTACCCCGGGAAGCACCTCTACAGGAGCACACCGAGGAAAATGAGCAGGATCAAGGGGAGAAGGCCGACAAGACTCCAGGTCAGAGAGGAACGGGCGGCCTGCCGGGCGCCAGCGAGATCCCCCTGAATACGTCGCGGCTCGACCGTCGCCGACCTGTTGATCGCAACGATGCCGCACGGCGGGAAGATCAGCGTGACGATGATCGCCAGCCAGAGAAACGAGTGCACCGGTGGAATCATCGTGGGGCCTGGCCATCCATAACCCCACCACACGCGGTGGGGAGCCCCGTAGCCCGCTTGCGGATAGCCATGGACCGGATAGCCAGGGCCATAGCCGCTGTGGGGACGAAACCCAGGCGTCCAGCCGCCAGGGCCCGTCCCAGCGGTTGTTCGCCACAGCTGCCATGGGTCCTGTCGCTCATGCCCTTGCCGTTCATCCCACAGGCTCGGTTCCTGCTCCGGTCCGGTACCGCTGTCCGCGCCGGCGCGCGCCTGCGCGGCGGTCTCCTCAAAGTCTTCGGCCGGGGCGGACGGGACGTCCCAGAGCCCGCCGGCAGGGTGGCCGCCACGCGTCCGGTCCGCGTCGCCGGTGTCGGCCCGCCTGTCCTCGGCCGCAGTGTGCCCTCGTTCGGATGTTCCGTGCCGCCCGGTCCGCGACGCGGCGAGATGGCGGTCGTAGTCCGTCCGCAGATCACGTAACACCTCGTACGCCACGTTGATCAGAGCCATCTCCGCCACGTCGGTCCCGCCGGTCCGGTCCGGGTGACGGGCCCGTGCGAGGGCCCGGTAAGCCTCCTTGATCTCCGCGTCCGATACCGACGCTGAGATATTCAGCATCTCGTAGGCGTTCTGGCCGTGCAGCGCCCGGAGCATGCGGGCCAGCCGGGTCAACGCCCGATCCTGCGGACCACGTCGGCGCGGTAGCAGGCGAGGGACCAGTGAGCCGTCGCGAGGCTGTGCCCCGGCGGGATGTGCATGCGGCCCGCCGCAACCGTCACGGTCCGTGGGCCAGCGAGGATGAACGTGACAGCGTCCATGGTCGTGGCGGTGCCCTCGTAGTGCCAGTCGGCGCGCAGGATCTGCTCTCCGCGGACGAAGGGCTCCTGTAGAAGCTGCTGGACGAGGGGCGGTAGGTTGCCCAGCACCTCACGCTCGCGGCTACTCAGGCTCGTGCTCGGCGGAGCCCCGTACGGCAGATGCCCGTCGGCCGTCGACGTCGACGATGCCGCCGGCGGTGGGGTGCCGGAAGCGCGGGCGCCGGGACGATGATCGATGTTCTTCCTGCGGACCGTCGCCGGATCGATGACGTAGGTGCTGACGGAGTAGCTGCGCGTGCCGTTCGGACGGGTCGTGGGTTCGGCGACGCAGAGGCCCAGGCTTCCGAAAGCGACCGCCTTGACCCGCCCGTCCGTCTGGGTGATCGCCCACCATGCCTGGATTCGGCCGGCACGTTCCTCCACACGGGAGCGGATCTCGGAGTCGAGCATCCGCCAACAGGCGTCACGCAACGGGAGTGAGGCGAAATCGAACCCGTGCGCGGCGAAGACCGGCGGAACCGGAGGGTCTGCTCCACGGATATCCGCGGCCGCGGACCGGAAAGGCTCCACAGCGGACGGCGTCGACGCATGCGGCCGAGGACCACGTCGGTCGGGATCATCGATCAGGGGAAGGCGGTCGGGGGGCATACGCGATATCACCTCGCCTTTGACCAGACAGGACCGTGCACTGCTAACGCGCCGGCGGCTCCTTGCGGGGTGGCGGCTGCCGGTCGAGGCCGATCCGAACCTGCAGGCCAAGATGCTGTTCCAGCAGATGTTTGAGTTCTGGATCCTCGATGAGCCGCAGCCGCTCCTGTTCACGGGCATCCGCCCTGGCCTGCCGTTGCGCGGAGCGCTGTGCACGTTCCATTACCTGCTCTGCGCGGCGAGCCCAAGCCTCGATCTGCCACCGTTCCCGGACGAGGTCCTGACGCTGCCGTTCCTGCGCGCGCAGGAACTCCGACCACAGTGATCGCCGACGAGCCACGATACATAGCGCATCAGAACGTGCGCCGACTGACAAGAGTCGATCGCACATGGACCAACTCCGAGACGGTCCGACCCCCATCGAACGCATGGGGTAGCAGTCGGCCCGGATGGATGGCTACGAGGTCATCACCGGCCCTGAACTGCACATCTCGGCCGACCCGGCGCACCGGTGGGATACTGCCTCGGCTGACAAGACGAGGCAGGTTCGCCGCTCCGCCGCTGTGGCGGCCGGTAAGGAGCGGCGGTATGCCCTGCGGGAGGTGCCTGAGCACACGGCCAACGGTGTTGTCGCCGAGACGTTCATGACCGCGTGGCGGCGCTTCTCCGAGGTGCCCGACCCTCGTTGCCCTGGCTGCTGGGTGTCGCTCGCAGGGTGGTGGCGAACCAGCGCCGCGGCAAGACGCGTCTTGCGCGGCCGCGGCTGACCATACGGGACGAGACGGAGCCGGCCGGGGGCAATCCGGTACGCCTAGAGCGCCGGTCAGGTAGTCAGGCTGCCTGTTGATCGTTCCTGTGGCGGGCGATGACGTGGAGGTTGTGGACGACGGCGGTGCGGCGTAGGTCGAACAGGTTCTTGCGCTGTCCGTGGTAGCGAGCGCGGCGGCCTTGCCAGTGGCCGACGTGGGCGAGGGTGTGTTCGACCTTGGTGCGTTCGCGTAGCCGGGCGCGGCCGGTTGGTGTCGCCTGGCGTTTGCGGAGTTCAGCCAGG